>JAMOQH010000121.1 GCA_027064085.1 bacterium
AATGAACTTGACAACTGTCCTCTTATTGTAAATCCTGAGCAACTTGATACAGATGGTGATGGAGTTGGAGATGCTTGTGATGAATGTATAAATGATGTTAATAAAACTCAAGCAGGTATTTGCGGTTGTGGAGTACCTGATAATGATACCGATGGAGATGGTGTTGAGGATTGTGTTGATAATTGTGTTTATACTGCTAATCCTGACCAAGCAAATGAAGATGGAGACAGTAAAGGTGATGCCTGTGATATGTGTGGTGAAGGGACAGAGCCTGAAGAAATTTGTAATGGAATAGATGATGACTGTAATGGAGTTATAGATGAAGCGGGAGTTTGTGATAATAACTGTACAAGAGAAGAATACAACGGTCATGTTTATCTTTTTTGTGATGAAGAGTTAAATTGGTTGGAGGCTCAGAATAAGTGTAATAATATGGGCTACACTTTAATAAAAATTGATGATAGTGATGAAAATACTTGGATAGATAGTAAAATTACTGAATATTTAGATATTACTAAAGGCACTATTATTGGTTTAAATGATATAAATGATGAAGCTGTTTATAGATGGAATTATGACACTGCATCAGCTATTTATTCAAACTGGAATTCAGGAGAGCCTAACAATTCGGGTAATGAAGATTGTGTTGAAATGGGATATGGTAAGTGGAATGATATAAAATGTGATTCAGAAAGAAGATATATTTGTGAAAATAATGTTCCAAATTACTTTAAATCCTGTAAAGAAATATTGGATAATGGTTTTAGTTATGGCGATGGAGTTTACACTATAGACCCTGATGGATTAGATGGTGATAATGAGCCTTTTAAAGTTTACTGTGATATGACAACAGATGGAGGAGGCTGGACTTATATCGGAACTAATAACTTAGAAGATAAAATAAATACTTTCAAATTATTTAATAGAACAACTCGTGTAATAAAAGGAACTGCTTCAGAGACAATAAGAAATATTGATGACAATTATTTTGAAATTGGTTCTATTATTGATGGTAATAAAAAAGTGGTATACTTTGAATTGGATACTATTTTTACATTTTCTGAGATTAGAGGAAGCTGGGCATCTAAAGGTTTAGCTCCTGTACATAATGATGATAATTCCACATTTAATAGTTGGGGAATAGCCCCAAGTTCATATTATGGTTATGTACAATATGGAACACCGTCTAAGTTAATTAAAAAAGGTGGCAACTGGGGAGGAGATTATAACAATAAAACTTCTGATACTGTATGGAATAATGATAATTCAGTTACTGTAGATAATGATAGTGTAATAAGATGGGCAGTTGCTGACCAATCTACCAAGGAATATAGCCATATATATAAAATCAATTTATGGGTTAGATAATAAAACCTTTCTTGTTTGTTTAAAAACTATAAATTATAGTTTTTAAAGTAATGTTGTAAATAAATATACAATTTATAGATTTATTGTAAAAAACTTGTAACTTAACAGTATTATTATTAAACGGTATATCTTTTTTTATAGATTTGGTAAAATTACTTGACAATAATTAAATCTAGTTATATAACATATATGTTATTTATCATTTGGAGGCTATATGGCACCTATCAGAAAACATACTAAAGAAAGTATTTTGGACGGAGCATTCAATTTTGTTAGAGAAAAAGGTTACGAAAAAATTTCGGCAAGAAGAATTGCAAATTATATTCACGCCTCTACTGCTCCTATTTATAGTAATTTTAAATCTATGGAAGAACTAGAGTTAATTTTAGAAGAAAAAGCTGTTGATACATTAAAAATTTCTTTAATGAAAGTGGTTGATGATGAAAACTCTCATTTTTTAGATGTTCCATTAAAATATATTGAATTTGCATTTGATGAAAGAAATTTATTTAACCAAATTTCAAAATCTAAAAAATCAATTACTACGGTAAAAAATAAATTAAAAGAAGAAGTATATATTAAATTAGCTGAACATATGAAAAAAATAGATTTTGCAAAAGATTTAACAGAAGAACAATTACAAGAAATTATGATTAATACATGGTTACAATCTCATGGAATTGCAACATTTCTAGATAGAGATAAAACCAAAGAAGAAAATTTAGGGCAAGCTAAAGAATTATTAGAAAAATTAACTTATGCTTCTGTTTATATGGTAAAAAATAACTTTAAAGGTAATAATATTTAATAATGGCAAATTTTAAGACACATCTTTTAGGTGGTGTAGCATCTTATGCTGCTTCAACTTATCTTTTTTGGAATCAAGGCAATAAAACAACTTTTTTATATATTGGAATAATGAGTATTGTTGGTAGTTTATTTCCTGATATTGATAGTGATACAAGTAAGACAATAAGGTATTTTTTTAGAGGATTAACTATTCTGACATTATTAATTGTATCTGGTAATTTGTATATTAACTCTATTGATTACAGAAAATCTGCATTTATTTTAATATCAATTCCATTTCTTATTATATATTTTATAAAACCTGTATTTGCAAAGTTAACATCCCACAGAGGTATTTATCACTCTATACCTATGGGCTTAACTGTTTCATTATTAATACTATATATTCCATTTATTTCATATAAATTTATTATTTCATCTTCATTTATGCTAGGTTTTCTTACTCATTTACTTTTAGATGAAATATATTCTTCTGTAACGATTTCAGGACTTAGAATAAAACCTAAAAAGTCATTTGGAACGGCATTAAAGTGGTTTGCTCCTTCACTTTATGCAAATATTATTTTAAATATAATTCTTTTACTTTTAATTATTGATAACTATAAGTTTCTGTATGATGAAATTAGTAGTTTTTTTTAGATTACTCTCCTGTTTTTAGGCAATTATAACCATAGTTTATTAATTTAACATTTACATTAACATATTGAATAAATAAATATTATTATTCTAAAGAGTAGTCTATGGGAGTAAATAAATTTTAATCTTTTAATCCTTTTTTTATAGTTGAAAAAATAAATTCAACTCTTCTGTTTCTCATTTTATTGATACTAGAATTATTGGGAAATAATGGAACACTATCTCCTCTACCAACAGCATGCAGTAAAAATCCTTTTACTTTTGATTCTTCATTAAAAAATCTTACAACAGAAACAGCCCTAAGTGCAGATAATTCCCAATTTGTAGGAATAGTAACTGAGTTCATTGGAGAAGAATCTGTATGAGCCTCAACATATAATTCAACATTTCTTGTTTTTTTATAAATAGCAATAACATCTTCTAACAATGGCCAAGCAATGGGTTTTATAACATAAGAAGCCTTATCAAAAATATAATTACCACTAACCCTCAATACAATTCCTCGGGAATCTTTAAACACTTTCATTTCAACATCTTCTTCTGATTTTTTATATCTTTTTACTGTTGCTTTTAATTTTGTAATAATGTCTTCTTCTAACTTAGGGTCAAAATCTGAAGCAATAAGAGTAGTACCAACTGGATTTTCATAAACGGGTATTTTCTTTTGAACACCGAAATTATCTTTAACCTGCCCTGCAACTTGTTTATACTTAACTACATCCATAGTAGAAAATGAAAGTAAAAGAATAAAAAAAGTTAAAAGTAATGACATCAAATCACCAAAACTAACCATCCAACCAGGAGCACCCTTTGGACAGGGTTTTGGTTTTTCAGCAGGCTTACCCATTACTTATCTCCCTCTTCTACCCCTCGACCAGCAGGAGGTAAATAAGTTAATAAAAATTCCTTTAAAATTTTTGGATTTTCTCCTTTTTGAATACCTAGTAATGCTTCAACAATTAGATTTTGTAATTTTTCTTCTTTAGCATTTCTATATTTCAATTTATCAGAAATAGGTAAAGCTATAAGGTTTGCAATAATAGAACCATATAAAGTTGTAAGTAAAGCAACTGCCATAGCAGGACCAATAGAAGCAGGGTCGTCCATATTTGCAAGCATATTAACAAGTCCAACTAAAGTTCCTATCATACCAAAAGCAGGAGCTGCATCTCCCCAAGCCTCAAAAATACTAGCACCTAAATCGTGTCTTTCTACAGTATTTGAAATATCTGTATACATTAAACTTTCTAATTGCTCACTATCGGCACCATCAACTAAATAATTTATTCCTTTTTGTAAAAACTGATTTTCTAATTCTACTCTTTCAAGGGCTAAGATTCCTTCTTTTCTTGCTAATGTTGCTAATTCTTCAACTTTATTAATTATTTCTAGCATATCAGGAATTTTATCAGAAAAAGCATTTTTAGCAATTTTTATAGCAGACCCAATATCTTTTAGGCTATATCTAATAACAACAGCCATACTACCACCACCAACAACTAACACAATAGAAATAGCATCAATAAATAAACCTAAACTACCACCTAGTAAAATAGCGACAATAATAAGAATTGTTCCAACAACTAAGCCAAGAACTGTTGCGAGATCCATGGATTCTCCTCTAATACACAATACCTTATTCGTCTTTTTCCTAAAAAACTTAAATTTTTTATAATTTTTATAGCACTACAACCACCAATAAGGTGTTTTTTGTGCAATTTTTAGCTAATATCTAAAAATTATTCTTTTGTAATAGTAACATCTTTTAAATTAAAATTAATCTTTTTATTACCATTAGGAGCATAAATAGTAACAGATTCACCAGTCTTAATGCTTCTTAGATTTGTTTTTGAAATAACAATACTTCCATAAGAAACAGACTTGCTCCCCTTTTCAAAAGCAGAATGTTTTGGAGAAAATGGAGATTTTTTATTTCCCATATTTAGCTTTTTTACAATATCATTGGTAATTACTTCATCTCCGGCACTTCCTTTTGAAAATTCATTTTTTATAGACATCTGTGCCATTGTAAAATTATCTTTTACCATAAATATTTTTGATCTTTGAATATATGAAAGATATGAAGGTATTACCATTGCTGCCAGTACACCCACAATAGTTACAGCCATTTCAATGCTTTTCATATTAATAGTAACAAATAAATTACTTTCTTTAGCTTCAATTTTAACACTTTTTGCCATTATTTTAAATTCTTTAATTAGTATTTTATAGGCATCCTTTTCTCCTTGTGTAAGGTCTTTTTTATCAGAAAAAAGTTTTTCATAAGCATCAATTTGTTTCAATATCATTGGTAGATACACTTGATACATCACAGTTAACTTTTTAGAAGCATCAATAGCATCTTTTGTGTCTAATTTAACCAATAATCTTAATTTATTCACCCCATTATTAGTAAAACTAAATAAAGAAGCTCCAGTTAAACTTTTTAAAAAGGAGGGCATATTTTTTGTTAAATTTAATTTTTTATTATTATTTACAAAAGAAATATAAAATCCATTATTTTTACTCTCTTTTATTATATTTCCTAATTTTTCATCAATATTCATATCATAGTTTACAAGATTCTCAAGAGAAATTTTATCTGATGCAATATATGAATTTTTATCGTCAGATGCAATCATAAGTTTATCCTTCATAAAATATTTAATGTTTTTATATTTTTTATATTTTTGAGTATCTTTATTATCTTTTTTATTAATAAGGTTAATAACATCTAGAGCATTTAACCCATTAATCTTTACAAACATTTTTTCTTTATTTATTACAAAAGATACACCCCTAAAATTTTCAATTTTTAAAGATTTGATTAACTCAACTTGTTGTGGTGGAAGTTTACTCATATAAACATCTAATTTTGAGAGAATTTGCTTCATCATACCATCTTCTAAAATGATTTCACCTTTTATCATGGCAGTATCTTTTAAATTTTTATTTTTCTCTCCATTTGCTTGAGTCACACTATTGTGTGCCTCTTTTTTAACGGTTGTATCAGAAGATTTATTTACTGATTTTTTTTCATTCATTGAATTTACTTTATTACAGCTTGTAAACACCATTAAAATAACACTTAATAACATTACAAATATTCTACTCATAAAAACTCCCTTAGTTTATCAATAAATTTTGATTCTACTCTTTCTTAATTTATTTTGCAAATTTAAAGAACATTTGGTATTATTGAAGAAGGATATAATCTTGAAATATAAAGAACTTTGTGATTAATGTAAAGACACAAAAAATGAACTACAACGGTTAATATTTCAAGATAAATAACTTCTGGCATAATAGGTTCTGTATATTTATTGTATAAAAATATAAATAAAGTAATTAAAACAATCCCCATAAAGTATGCAAATAATCTTGAAGAAGTAAATTTATTTTCATGCCCTGGTAATTTTACACCTGATATATTTACATTTCTGTTTGGATTAACAACCAGCAATCTTATTAATGGGCCAATAACAGAAGCTAAAATTACCAAAGCATAAAACCAAAGTCCATATTTACCAAACCAATATGTCACCAAAAGAGATATCGGTACCAACCAAATGGCATCACCCCAAAAATATCCAAGCCATGGAACTTCATTTCTTCCGATTTTACGCTCTCCTCTGTAAAATCCATTCACCATTAAGTCAACCATTTCAGGCTGATAAACCTTACATCTTGGACAGGGAAAAGGCTTTATATAGTATATTTCCTTTCCCTGCAATGTTTTTCTTATGTCATAACCACTATCATTATACCTCTGAATATAATCAGTTACAGAAGAATATCCGAATTTTTGCCCACAAACAACACACTTATGACTGATATCAAGGTAAAAGGCTTCTCCATTTATTACATGATGTTTGATTCTCATATCAACTCCACGACAGTAATTTTGCTATCAGAATAATCCAATGAGTATATAATGTCAAATTTTCAATACATTCGTCAAAAAATACTACAAATCATAAGTAAATGAAATCCCTAAAAATCTGTAATTTGGATTATTTCTCATTTGACCAAAGGGATTTAAACCATTATAAGCTCTAAAAAATACACCAACAGCTCGGTTATCGGTTAAATCTGTATAAAATTTCCAACATACTATTACTCGGAATACAAGTAAAAATATCAAATAAATCAATAAAATATAAATTTTATATTGAAAGCTAATTTCTTTTTTGTTAGAATGCCTCGTTTAACTAAGTTTAATAAACTTTTAACAGTATTTTAGGAGGATAATATGTCAGGACACAGTAAATGGAGCACAATAAAAAGAAAAAAAGGTGCAGCTGATGCAAAAAGAGGTAAAATTTTTACCAAATTAATTAAAGAAATTGTAGTTGCTGTAAAAACTGGTGGTTCATCTGACCCTGATGCAAATCCTAAACTAAGAACAGCAGTATTAAATGCAAAAGCTAATTCTATGCCAAAAGATAATATCACAAGAGCCATAAAAAAAGCAGCTGGTGAAGATGGAGCTACAGATTACATGGAAATAATATACGAAGGATATGGCCCTGCAGGTGTTGCGTTTTTAGTAGAAGCTTTAACTGATAATAAAAATAGAGCTGTAGGTGAGATTAGACATGCCTTTTCTAAAAATGGAGGAAACTTAGGTAAAAATGGATCTATTGCTTGGATGTTTCAAAGAAAAGGAACTCTAGAATTTGATAAAGAAAAATTCGATGAAGAAGGTTTAATGGAACACATGCTAGAATCTGGTGCTGAAGATATGACGGATGAAGGAACAAGTTGGCAAATACTTTGTGAAGTTGCCGAATTTGAAAATGTTAGACAATACTTTGATGATAATAGTATTGAATATTTAAGTGCAACAATTGCAATGATTCCAGAAAATTTTGTTGAAATAAAAGATGTAGAAACTGCAACTAAGCTATTAAAATTATTTGATGCTCTTGAAGACTTAGATGATGTTCAAAATTTATATGCAAATTTTGATATCCCTGAAGAAGTACAAGCACAAGTAGAATTATAAACAATGTACAAACCCAAAGTTTTAATTTTTTCTGGTCACGGGATAAACTGTGAAATAGAAAGCAAAAAAGCTTTTGATATAGTAAATGCTTACACAGAGATAATACACTTAAATAAATTTTTTAGTTCTCAAATTAATATTGATAATTATGATATAATTATGTTTCCTGGAGGATTTTCTTTTGGAGATGATTTAGGAGCAGGAATAGTCTTATCCGCAAAACTAAAGAAATATATAGATAAATTTAAAAATTTTATAAATAATGGTGGCTACATAATTGGTATATGTAATGGATTTCAAGTTTTAGTTAATTTGGGTTTGCTTCCTAACATTAATAATAAAGAAAATAATGAAGCTGCATTAATAGAAAATAATAATAAAACATTTATTGATAATTGGGTTAACTTAAAAGTTAATAATAGTAATAATTCTCCATTTTTTAAGGGTATAACTGAAATATATCTACCTATTAGACATCAAGAAGGTAAATTAATCATAGCAGATAATAAAATAAAAGAAGAAATAATAAAAAATAATTTAGATGTTTTAACTTATGAAGATAATCCTAATGGCTCAGAACTTGATATAGCAGCTTTAACAGATAAAACAGGACATATTTTAGGAATGATGCCCCACCCTGAGGCTTTTTTAACTATCTATAATCATCCAAATTGGAATAAGCTTAAAAAAG
>JAMOQH010000122.1 GCA_027064085.1 bacterium
GGTCAAATCATGCAAAATATAGACAAAAAATCATGGGTGAAATTGCAAATGCATCTAGATCTAGTAAATTTAACTTGGATAGATATAAAAAACATGAAGAAAGTCTATTCATTGTTAAATTTAAATTTGAGAAAATTGGAGCATCAAAAATGCTTGGAATAAGCCCTAGAATTTTACAAAATGCTAGTAAAAATGGTCCTTATTATAATCTAGGCTCATTAAAAGGTGGCCATGGTGATTTCAAAAATGGTATGATTTATCCTATAAGAAAAAGAGGCGCAGCTGCAGAAGGTCGTTCAATTGGGCCATGGGGAGATATTATAGCCTCTGATAAAGGATTTCAATTAACTCTTGAAATAGGCTTTGGAAATATTGCAGGGATCATAGACTTAGGAATGAAACAAAGTATAGGCTTTGGTACCTATATGTGGTCAGATAATAATGGTGGTAATTATTGGAGATGGGCATCACCAGATCGAAATAATACAGGAATTTGCTGGAATTTTGGAAATAATAGAAATGATGCTTGTATGGATAGGCAAAGGTCCAACTTATATAACCCTTCAAAAGCATATATAAGAATACCTTTCAGAGTATGGGATTTTCTTCCAGGTAGTTTGCAAAGTCTTATTTCCACAATTAGATATGGTCTCCCACCTCTTGGCTGTAAGTTCAGTGAAGGTGTTAATGTAAGAGATTGGCATAAAGACCACTTCGGACCTAACGATAAAGGTGCTTGGCCTAGATGTCGTAATAGAGGTTCTTGTCACTGGCCAACTTATTGGGGTTGTTGTAAATCGATTCCTGCAATTGCTTGTTATGTGGAATGGATTGCTCATAAAAGGATTCCAAATCATGAAGTTGTTCACCATAAGAAAAATGCTCAACAATATTATTTTGGTGTAGCTCCTTATGTTAAATTTAATCCAGACGAGGATAGAAAAAAAGACTATAACCAACCTTCAACATGGATGTTAATGAACTTAGCACCGGGTAATTTTCTTACAGGTAATCCATGGAATTTTACTCAAAATAATGATATTCTAGGTACTAGTAAGGCTAGTAGTTCAAGTGATAGAGGTGGAAATTGGAGCCAACATAAGAAAAATGACGCAGTAAATAAAAATTTTAATGGGCAAACAGGTCTTTCTACTAACCCTGTGATGGATGACTCAAATACCAAATACAGTGAGTTTAAAATGTTTAATATTTTAGAACCTGGTATAAATGTTATGTCAAGAGCTAGAGTTTATTACCACAGACCAGGTAACTGGAATGAACAACCAAACTTTTTTAATCCATACTGGAGAGCTCAACTTGCCCCTATCGCACCTAAAATAGGTGCATTAGTTGGAAGAGTTTTAAATGTTGATAGTACAACTAATAATGCAGCTAATAGTAAAGGTGGTGGTGGAATATTTAGTGGATTTGGTAATATAAAAAGTATGCTTGGTGACTTATTTGTAAATGTATTATCTAGTGTAATCACTCATTAATAGAGGTTAGTATGAAAAATTATAATTTAAACAGAAAAAATTATAAAAAAGCAGCAGCATTAACTGAATTTGTAATAATGACAACAGTAATGATACCTTTATTATTATATGTAAGTTTCTTCTCTGAATTATTACAATTTAGAATGAAAATTAATGAAATGGGATATTTTGCAGCTTGGGAATTATCTGCTCATGGATTATCAAATTATTCTAATGGAACTACCAATGGTGGTGCTTATAATGATATTGATGGTGGTGCTATGGTTTTTAAAAATGCTACTGACAAAGTAAAAAGTAAAACCTATGAACTATATCATAATTTAGATTCTGCAGACCCTAGTAGAGCAATAGGATACATCATGATTACACCTGATCCAGATTCACTTGATGTAAAAATGGAAATGAAAAATAATATCATACCTAATGATACTCTAAATGGCACAGATTCAACAGCTGGAGGAGCACAGGGTAATGGTAGTGCAAATAGTGGAGGTCAAAATTTTGGTACAATTTTAACTAAGGTTAGTAATTTTATCAATAAAGGAATTAATTTCGTAGCAGGTAAAGCATTTGGATTTAACACAAAAGGAATAGGCTCTAAAGTAACTGCTTCTGGTGGTTTTGAAATAAGTAGCCATTTTAATTCAGATGCAGGTTCTAGAGATTCAGGTGGATTTTCAAATCATAAACTTTTACAAGATAGCATGCTTAGTGGATTAACAACATATACTGCAAAACCATTTACTGTTTGGGTGGATACATGGGCAGTTAAATCTGGTGCAGATGTTGATAATACAGGCACAGGTAAAAAGTGTATAAATACTTGGGGAAAATTTAATTGTGATGGAGGAATATCTCCATACGCAATGCAAGTTTCTAGAATGAGTTTAATAGGAACATGGTCAGGAGGAAGAGTTCTTAGAGTTGTCGTTAACGCTATAGGTAGTGGATTTTTAGATATTTTGGGGCAAATACCTCTTATTGGTAGCATGTTTGGAGCAGAGGAACATCCAGCAGAAGCAAGAATGGTTTCAAAGAATTATTATTATAAAACTGATAAAAATCAATATAAATATGGAAATCATGTTGTGAGTATTTCCAAAGGACAATATAGATTTCAAACTTCTCCTTTGGTATACATTTTTAGATCAGGAGCTACTCCTACTGAAAAAGGCATAGTTGAATACAAACAAACTCTAGATAAAAGAAGAAATTTTTATATGGGTAATAATAAGCCTAATTGTAAATTTAATGGCATAACAGAGCAATGTCAATAGGGGGAATAATGAAACTTAAATATTTAATAATTATTTCGTATATAGTTTTAGTTGCTGTATTTGGATTTTTTTATGAAAATAAAAATAGCGAATTGAAAGCATCTCCAATGAAAGTAAACTATACCAATATAGATAATTACTACGATGTTGATATGCCTAGATATCCTGGAGTAAATGAAACTCCAATTATTGGGGAACAATATATTAACAATGCTAGAGCCCAATCTTCTTATTTTATAACAAACGATAATCCATTAGAAATCACTGCTTATTATGAAAAATATTGGACAGAGCAAGGGCTAGAGCCATTTAAAAAAATTACCCCAAATAGTGGAAATTTATCAGTTTATGACTACAAAGATCGTGCCACTAAAACAATACTAATAAAAAAAGAGTCCAATAATAACTACAGAGTTGTTTTAACTGCTATAATTGATTCTAAAATGAAAAGAGAATTTAATGCATTTTCTGATATCCCTCAAAATAAAGGCTCTTATGGCTTTATAAGTTATGAATCAGAAGATGAAAATTATAGAGCATCTGATATTTCGTATTTTAATCATACTTCTTTTAATCAAAATGTTATTTTTTATAAAAAGGCTATGCTAGAAAATGGATGGAAATTTAATACCGAAAGATCTCTACCAAAAGTTAACATATCTAAAACATTAGTATTTTCTAAAGGTAAAAAGGTTGCTGAAATTAATATAACTAAAAATAACACCTCTGGCTCAATAATAAGATTATTAGTTAAAGATAGAAATGTTGGCTTAATCATGACAGGAGTTAAAAAATGAGATTTATAAAGAATTTTATTAATAAGTTCAAAAGAGAAGATGGTCAATCTGTTGTTGAATACTCATTAATATCATTTATGATATTGGGTGGTGGCGTAATATTCTTACCATCGGCAATAGATGATATTGTAACTGCTTATCATATTTATATTGGCAGTTATTATTATGTTATATCAATGCCTATTCTATAAATCAACTTGATTTTTCTGTCTATATTTAGATGGAGTTGTTCCTACCATTTTCTTAAAAAAATTATTGAATGTAGCCTTTGAGTTAAACCCACTTTCATAGGCAATTGCAAGAATTGTTTTATTTTTATAATCAGAGCTAATTAACATTTTTTTTGCAATTTCTATTCTATATTTGTTTAAAAAAGTATAGAATGTTTCTTTTTTATATGTATTTAATGCTTGCGATATGTATGCTGATGGTATATTTAATTCATTAGATAAAACAGTTAAGTTGAAATCATTATCTTTATATGCCTCGTTATCTTCTACAAAACCTATAATCTTTTCAAGATATACCTTCGCATCACTTTCAGATATTTTATTCATTTTATATTTTTCTTTATTTATATTTTCATCCTTATTTTTAACTATTTTCTCATCATTAAGTTTATTTATTGAACTTTCTGTGTTTTTATCCTCTAAGTTTTCTAAATCATTTATAGTTGGCTGTAAAGATGTTTTATTTTCTTTAGTCACCGCCTCAATAGTAGGACGAGTCACCGCCTCGTCCCTACTATTGAGGGATTTTAATAATAATAATAATAATGGAACTGTTAATAAGAGAGGAATTATAAATACTAATTGATATGATACGAAACCTATAATATTTGATACTTTGATATGAAATTTATAGATTAATAAAAAGTAAATATAATAACCTATTGATAATAAAGATAATAAAATATTAAAAATTAGAAATATTTTATTTTCAAAGGTTTTGATTTTATTTTTTTTGTATTCTCTCGTCATTAGAAATAACAACATAAACATAAATAAATATGCCAAAATTCTTGATACTATATTAGAAGAAGAATCTTTAGGAATATTTACAAAATCTATTTTTTCTTTACCTGATTTTATAAAAAATGGAAACCATGTTATTAAATAATATGTAAAAGGAATAAAATAAATTAAATCTAATTTTTTAAACTTAAAATTCTCCTTTTCACTATTAGATTTAAAGTATAAATAAGATACAGGCCAATAAATAAAAAATAAAATTGCTGAAATCATTATTATATGCGGATATTTGCTATACAAATTTGATAAATAAATTCCATTATCAAAAGAATTAAATGAAAGTATAAACAATGATATTATTAATAATTTTTTAGAGATATTTATTTTTTTTAAGTTAAATAAATAATAAAAGAACAGGAGTATACTAAACATAGATGATAAAAATGATAAATTTTTAAAAATTGTAATTATAGTTTTAATATTTCCCCCAACTCAATATCAAAATAATGATTTAGGTTGTTTTTTATCCTTTTCTGTAAGCTTAGACTGCTTTATTTTACCATTTTCTAACTCTAAGTATCTTCTTCTTTGTATAATATCATTATCTTTTAATTTTGATATATCATCAGAAGAATTAACAGCATAATTACTGTCAAGATTTTTTAAAAATGGAGACCAAACTTTATCCTTATTTTTATCATCAAGATAAGGAATATTATTTTTAAGCATATTAATTTTTGAGTCTAGTTCATCTGCCGAATGCACAATAAATGCTTCCATACTCATTGCTGTTTTAGGAGAACCAAATTCAAGACGCCCTTGATGAGCAAGTATTATATGCCCTAGATGCATTTTCACCTTATATGGAAATCCTTCTATTAAATTAGCCATATCATTCATTAACTGATAACCAATAACAACATGCCCAATTAACTGCCCCTCTGTTGTATATTTGAACCCCTTTTCATAATCTAACTCATAAATTTTACCTATATCATGAAGCAATGCTCCTGCGATCACTAAATCTCTATTTATTGGTATATCTAACTCATCTCTATAATGAGTAACCATTTTATTACATAATGAAGTTACGCTTAATGAATGCTCTAATAAACCTGATAGAAAAGCATGATGTAATTTTACCCCAGCAGGAGACATTTTATAACTTTCTAATATATAAGCATTACTAAAGAGCTTATTTAACAACTTTTTAATATATTTACCCTCTAAGGAGTTTATAAAATCAAAAAGTGTTTCAACCATTTCATCTAGGTCAAATTCAGAAGATTGAACAAACTGCCTTAAATCAATATCTGTACCATCAATTTTTTCAGTATGCTTAACAACTATTTGTAAATTATCCCTATAGCTATTCACGATACCTGTAACTTTTATAAAATCACCTTGGTCAAAATTATTATATTTTTCAACATTATCCCACATTCTACCTTCAATTACCCCAGTTTTATCAGATAATTTAAGAGTCATGTATTGTTTATTATTTTTAGCCATTGGAGTAGCTTTTTCGACAACTAAAAAAATTTGGTCTGCTAATAAATCATTTTCCTTAAGCTCGTTTATCCAAAGTTTTTTCATACTTTTACTCCTCCTACTAATTGTTTATAGCAATATTGTCTAAAACGGCATTTATAAACTTCACATCTTCTGTGCTTCCATATTTTTTTATAATATGAATAGCTTCTGTAATTGCAAGCGGTGTATCTATTTGTTCTATTTTTATTTCATAAACTGCCAATCTTAAAACAGATAATACAACTTTCCCTAAACTTTTAACGGAAAAATCAATACTATCATCAATTAAATTATCAATTTCACTTAAATTTCTTAAAATTCCATTTAATAATTCTAATAAATATTTATCTTTTGATAAAGACTTATATATTTCATTTTCATAATTTTTTAAATAATTAGGAATATCTTTTTCTTCATTAAAATCAAGAGAAAATAAAATCTGTATCGTTCTTTCTCGGCTATCTCTTCTTGTTATACCATATTTCTTTTTCTTAGGCATTTTTCCTCTATATTTGTTTAAATAAATCTATCATTTCTATTACTGTCATTGCAGCTTCACTTCCTTTATTTCCTGCTTTACTTCCCGCTCTTTCTATTGCTTGGTCTATGTTATCAGTGGTAAGTACTCCAAAACCTAATGGAGTTGTGTAAGTAATTGATAATGTTGCAAGCCCCTTAGAAACTTCTGCAGAAACATAATCAAAATGAGGAGTTGCACCTCTAATTACTGCTCCTAATGCAATAACACCAATATATTTACCAGATTCTAACACTTTTTTTACCATAACAGGCATTTCAAATGCTCCAGGAACTTTATAATGCTCAATTTGAGTTTCATCAAAATTATGCCTTTTTAAAGCATCAACAGCTCCTTCAACTAGCCTTTCTACCACAAAACTATTAAATCTTGCGGAAACAATTGCCATTTTACCTTCGTTTTTTTGTAATTTTCCTTCATAAGTTTTTATCATATTATCCTCTAATTATAATTTAAAATTTGGAAATTTTTTAAAATGAAATAAATACTTTGCTATAAAATCATACTCTATATTTACAATATCGCCTTTTTTTAATGTTGAAATATTCGTTTCTTTAAAAGAATGTGGAATTATAACAAGCGTAAAAATATTTCTATCTGAATTTGTAATTGTTAAACTAACACCATTAACGGAAATTGAACCAGTAGGCACTAAATAAGGTGCTGATTCTACAGAAACATTTATCTTAATTTCCCAAGCTTGGTCTTTTTTTACTATATTTTGAATTTTTCCAGTTTCGTCAACATGCCCCTGAACAATATGCCCGTCAAGAGGGCTATTAAGAGTTAAGGCCTTTTCTAAATTAACCAATTGCCCCGTTTTATAGTTTGCAAAAGCAGTTTTTTTAAGAGTTTCGAAAGATAAATCAAAGCTATATATATTAGATTTAATTGAAGTAACGGTTAAACACACTCCATCTATGGCAATACTATCACCAATTAAGACATTATTTAATGAATCTGATTTTATATATAACTGATAAGATGTTGCTAATTTTCTTATATTTTGTACTATTCCTTGATTTCTTATTATGCCAGTAAACATAAACTCCTTTCTAATACTCATATAATTTATAGTTTTTAGTAAAAAAAAGCAATGATTTTTTACAACTTCAACTTTGCAAAGCAAATTTTCCGTTGATTTTTAAGCTAAAATCTTAAAAATGATATAATCGATAAAAAAACATTAGTTTAATAAGCTCTAAGAATTTGCAGAATATATAAAATTATGATAAAATATCAAATTGATTTTTATTGAGGAATCTATGTATAAAATTTTATTTATTTTTATTATAATCTTTTTTATCTCTTGCGGTAAAAACACCATAGAAGAAAGCCATGTTTGCTTAACTAAAAGTGATTGTTTACAAAATTATGAATGTAAATTTGATACTAGCAATGGTAAGGATTATGGTAAATGTATCAAACTGGATAGCTGTACAACAGATGATGACTGTTATGGTAATTTAATTTGTAATAAAGATAAAAAATGTAGTTCTATTAGTTTTAAAATTAAATCAAGCGAATTAGATTCTGCAAATAGAGGTATTGAATATTCTTCTCAAATCATATTTGAAGGCTTAAAAGATAATAACTTTTATTTTGAAGCAATAGATAAATTACCTTTAGGATTAAGTTTATCTGATAGTGGCTTAATTACAGGAACCCCAACAAAATTAGGTGAATATAAATTTAATGTTAGACTATATGGCCATGCTAAAGGGGAAACTATTTATTTTAATACAAACTATATAGAAAAACTTTTAACAATGAAGGTTCTAGGTGAAGTTTGTGACCCGAATCCATGTCAAGGGCTTAATAAAACTAAATGTTCTGAAGATACAACAACTGATTTAGGATATAAATGTGATTGTGATGATAATTTTATTTTAGATGGAAGTAACTGTGTTGCAGATATTTGTAATAATCCTAGTAATCCTTGTACGGAAACTAATAAAACCATTTGCAATCCTAATGAAGACAATAGCGACTATACTTGTTTATGTGATGAAGGTTTTTATAGCAATGAAGCAGGTAACTGCATTGTTGATTATTGCAATACTGAAACAAATCCCTGTACTGAAGAAAATAGAACCAAATGTGTTAACGATGAAGAAGAAACAATTGGTTATAAATGTGAATGCGATGACGGCTTGATTGAATATGAAGGAGTTTGTATTGAAGATATTTGTGCAAATAATCCATGCACAGATAGTGTAAAAAATATATGTGTAATAGATTTAAATGAAGAAAACAACTATAAGTGCAAATGTAAAGCAAATTTTTATGAAGCTGAAAATGGAAGTTGCTATTATGACTCATGTGATGTTTTAAAGCCATGTAATACTCAGGCTCATATAGATTCATACAAAACTAGATGTATTAATGAGGAAAATTCTTATACTTGTGAATGCGATGACAGATATGATGTCGATGAAGCAGGTAACTGTTATTTTAATCCTTGTAAAATTAATCATTGCAGAGATCCGTATAAATCAGTTTGTGTTGCAACTGGAGCAGGTGAACAAGACTATGAATGTCAATGTGATCAAGGTTATGCTCTTACTCCTAATAATAAATGCTATTTAATTGGTGATTTATGTGAAACAGCAATAGATACTCAAGCTAGTACCAACTACACCGGTGACACAACTTTTATGCACGCTGATTATGTTGCTACTTGTGGTTCTTACGCTCAATCAAATGATAGTGTTTATAAGTTTACACTTACTGAAGCTAAGTTAATTACAGCAACTCTAATAACATCAGAAGATGCTCCATATCATCCAGTTATTCATATTAAGGATAGTTGTGAAAATGATTCTAATCAAATGGCTTGCTCTGATAGAGATGGAGAAAATATTAATACAGCTAAAATCGATAAAAAATATCTAGAAGCAGGTACATATTACATATTTGTTGATGGTTATGCAGTTACTAATATGGGAGCTTATACTTTAAATTATGAGTATAGTGACCCTTGTTTTCAAGATTCTGATTGCTCAAACGATAATACTACATTTTGTGACTTAGACAGTCATATTTGTAAGGAAAATAAATGTATTAATAATCCTTTAGCTTGTGACAATGGAACTTGCAATAGGCTTGATGCAACTTGTAAGTGTGATGAAGGTTATATAAATAGTGATGATTTTACTTGTGTTACGGATCCTTGTTATAATACCCTATGTACAGAGAATTCGACTTGTGTTGTTAGTGATGATTTAAATTCTTACGAATGTAAGTGTAATGAGAATTTCTTGAAAACTAATAATGGTTTATGCTTGCAAAATCCATGTATGCCAACAAATACTTGCACAGAAACACATAAAAAGAAATGTACTTATAATCTTTTAGATGATAGCATAGAAACAGTTTGTTCATGTGATGATAATTATATAGAAGAGAACGGTACATGTGTTGCAACAATAGCAGATTCATGCCCTGGAGTAACTCTTCCTGCAAATACTACCCTAACAGGGGACACAACAACATTACACAATAACTATACTTCAAAAACAAACAGTGCAAAAGGCCCTGAGGCTGTTTATAACTTTAGGCTAGATAAATTATCTCATGTTACTATTACTATGGGTTTTACAAGTACAACTACTTGGGATCAGTATTTGCATCTAAGAAAAAATTCTTGTACAGACAGCACAGCACAGGTTGCATATTCTGACCACTATTCAGATCCAGAGGTAATTGAGGAAGATTTAGAAGCAGGTACCTATTATGTTTTTGCAGATGGTTATAGTGAAACTAAAAAAGGCCCATTTACTATTTTATTAAATATAGAACCACTATGTTCTACTAATAGTGATTGTATTGGAGAGCATCAATTATGTAATACTACTTCAAACAGATGTGAATGTGAAATAGGTTTTGGCTTTAGTAACGATATGACCTGTTATGAAACTTGTATGCAAATCGGTGAAGAATACTTTTGCTCTGACCCATTATATGAATGTAATACCGATGAAGGCTTATGCTATAAAAGAACAGAATGTGAACCTACATGCACAGAAAATTCACATTGTAATCTAGATAATTTAGAATGTGACTGTAATGAAGGATTTATTAAGAACGAAACAGGAGAATGTGTAACTGATTTATGTTTGGCTAATTCCGTTGACTGTAATGGTGAAAATGTTTTTTGTAATGGTGTAATAGGTGAATGTACTTGCCATGAAGGTTATGAAAATTATATTGCTGGAGTAGGCTGTACTGAAGATACTAATCCTTGTACTCCTCTTGCTTCTCAATGCACAGAAACTAATAAAACAAAATGTATTCCAACGGGAACCGGCGATAATGACTATATTTGTGAATGTAATGATGGATTTATTGAAAATAATGATGCAACTTGTATTGATAATGCTTGTGAACCTAATCCGTGTGGAACAAACTCAGTTTGTAATCTAGATTCTAGTTTTCATTCTGTTTGTTCATGTAAGGCTGGTTTTGAATATAATGTAAATAATATTTGTCAAGAGATTAAGGGGAACACTTGTAGTTCTCCTAAATTAATTGATTTAGCAGACTTTAGTGATTCAATTACAGATTCTCTAACAAATTCACAAACTTTAAGTTGTCAAATAACTGAAAACAAAGATAAAATTTATCAGTTTACGGTAGATTCCGATACTATTCTGTCTGTTGACCTAACAACAAATGATTTTAACTATGTTTTAGCTATATCAAAGGGTTGTGAAAGTGATTTTATTGAATTATCGTGTGCAAACAGTATTTCAAATCTAAATTTAACAGCAGGAACATACTACTTACATGTTAAATCAGATAATATTGGTAACTTTGATATTAATTTTACTGTAAATGAATCTCTATATTTAGTAAAAAACACTCTTTTGGATGCTGTTTTAAATAAAAACTACAATGAAGTGATTCATGTTGGTGGTGGAGTTTCTCCATATAATATTGAATTGAAAGCAGGTGAAAATCTTCCTATTGGTTTGAATTTATCACAAAATTATATATCAGGAATACCATCAGAAATAACTTCTGATGACAATAGTTTTATAATTACTGTAACTGATGCAAATAATACTTCAAAAGATTTTACAGTTAATTTATCTGTTGTTGATGATTCTACACCTCTAAAACCTAAAAAAGGAGATTTATTAATAAATGAAGTTTACTATAAAGTAAATAATGATGTTAATAATGATGGAACACTTGACATTGATGATGATGAATTTATAGAAATCGTTAATATTTCATATAAAAACTTAAACCTTGACGGATTATCTATATGGGATAGCCTTAATTACTCATACAGACATAATTTTACCGAAATTTTAAATTCAGGAAATGCAATTGTTATATTTGGTGGCGGTGACTTATCAAATATGTCAGAAAATAATGTTACTTTTGTTATAGCAACTTCAGGTACATTATCATTAAAGAACTCAAGTGATAAAGTGAGAATTATTGATGAGAATAATAATGAATTAGAATCAATAACTTATACATCAAATGGAGTAAATGGCTCAATAAACAGAAATCCTGATTTAACAGAGTCTTCATTTGCACCTCATACAGAAGTTAGTGAAAACGATGCTCTTTATTCGCCTGGTAAAAAAGCTAATGGTGATTCTTTTTAATAAATTAAATATACAAATTGGTAAATAAAAAAACAATTAGTATTTTAATTATCAATTTTTTAAACTTGACAATATTTTACAAAAACTATAAATTGTATATCTGATTATTATCCGTCTTGAATAGGAGAAAAAATGGATTATTTTAAGAGAAGCAGAATAAAAGCTTTACTTACAGAAGGAAAAGAAAAAAATGATGTAATGATTTTGGGCTGGGTTAGAACTAAAAGAGTTAGTAAAAATGTGGCATTTTTAGAAATAAATGACGGAAGTGGTTTAAAAAATATACAGGTTGTAATTGAGGCTACTGATATCGAAAAATTTAATTTATCATCAATAAATACAGGTGCTTCTGTGAAAATTATGGGAAACCTTGTAAAATCACTTGGAAAAGGACAATCTGTTGAAATGCAACCAACAACTATTGAATTACTTGGCTCTGCTCCAGAAGATTATCCTTTACAAAAAAAGCGTCATTCAAACGAATTTTTAAGAGAAATAGCTCATTTAAGGCCAAGAACTAACCTTTTTGGTGTAATTAACAGATTCCGTTCTAAAATGGCTTATGCTGTTCATAGTTTTTTTCAGGGACAAGGTTTTTATTATGCACATACTCCTATTATTACAGCAAATGACGCAGAAGGAGCTGGTGAAACCTTTCAAGTTACTACATTAAATTTGCAAAAATTATTAAATGCAGACCCTAAAAAAGGTAATGGAATTATTGATTATTCTCAAGATTTTTTTGCTTCTCCTACAAATTTATCGGTTAGTGGTCAATTAGAAGCAGAAATATTAGCAACTGCATTAGGTGATGTTTATACATTTGGTCCTACTTTTAGAGCTGAGAAATCAAATACAACTAGGCATTTATCTGAATTTTGGATGATAGAACCTGAAATGGCATTTGCAGATTTACAAACAGATGCTAAAATGGCTGAAATGTTTTTAAAATATTTAGCTCAATATGCACTTGATAATTGTCAAGAAGAAATGGAGCTATTTAATAAATTTGTTGATAAAACTCATACTAGAATTTTAACTCTTGAAAATATTGTTAAATCTGATTTTGAAACAGTTACCTATACAGATGCAGTTAAAATCCTAGAAAATGCAAAAAAGAAGTTTGAATTTCCTGTAAAATGGGGTATTGATTTACAATCAGAACATGAAAGATATTTAACAGAAAATCACTTTAAAAAACCTGTTGCCGTTATTGACTATCCAAAAGATATTAAAGCTTTCTATATGCGTCTTAACGATGATGAAAAAACAGTTGCCGCAATGGATGTTTTAGTTCCACAAGTTGGTGAAATTATAGGTGGAAGTCAGAGAGAAGACAGATACGATTATCTTGAAAGGGCAATGATTAAAAATAATATCCCAATGGATAACGAACATGGTTTAGGTTGGTATCTTGAACTTAGAAAGCACGGCTCTGTTCCTCATGCAGGTTTTGGATTAGGATTTGCAAGATTATTAATGTACTTTTCAGGTGTTAGTAATGTTAGAGATATTATCCCATTCCCAAGAACACCAAAAAACGCTAGATTTTAGTTATTTATTCTCTTAAACTCCCTATATGTTTTTATGAATTTAACATATTCAATAAATAAACCTTATTTTTTTTTAATGGTAATAAATCGGAGAAAATAATTAAACCTAAGTAATTGAATAAATTATACTACATTTAACTTTTATGGAGATTAATTGTGAATAGATTTGATAAAAATGCTAAAAATTGGGAAAATGACCCAAGAAAATTAAAACAAACAGAAATTATAATAAATAATATAAAAAAATACTTAAACTCAACTGATATAGCTATGGATTATGGAACGGGAACAGGATTAATTGCCTACTCAATTAAAGATTTAGTAAAAAAAGTTATTGCAATTGATAATTCTGAAGGAATGCTTAAAGTTTTGAATGAAAAGATAGCTAAAAATAATGTTAGAAATATAAAAGTATTAAATAAAAATTTAGTAACAGATTCTTTTAAAGAAAAAAAAGGGAAATTTGATGTAATAATTATAACTATGACTTTACATCATATAAAAGATATTAGAGATATTTTTGATAAATTTTATTCTCTCCTAAAAGAATCCGGATATCTAATAATAGCAGATTTATTTACTGAAAATGGCTCTTTTCATAAAGATAACACGAATGTAGCACATTTTGGCTTCAGTAAAGATTTTTTATTACAAGAATTTAAAAATACTAATTTTAAACTAATAGAATTTAAGAATTTATTTAATTTTGATAAAAATGCTAAAAATTATGATATGTTTTTGAGTGTTGTTAGAAAGTAAATAAAAATAAATGTTTATTCCCAATCTAATAGTCTTTGTTCTCCTTCAAGACTTCGTACAGTTTTAGCATCATAAGTAATTTCAAGAACGCCTTTATAATTTCCTTTATTATCACGCACAGCAAAGTATTGAATATAAACAAATTTATCTTTAAAATTTATCCAAAAATTTGCTTCATTCTTTTCTCCTTTTTTAAAAGCATCAATAATTTTTTCTACAATGTGAACGGATTTAGGTGGATGACAATATTTAACTTGCCTTCCTATTATTCCTGCACTTCTAGGAAAAACACGGTCTTCTCCTTTGTTGTAATATCTCACTTCATCATTTTCATCAACATAAGTAACATCAAAAGGCATATATTTAAATATTAAATTAATTTGTTCTGGAGTAATAGAACCAATCTCTAAGTTTATTCCACCAATAGGAGAATTTCCCTTAGCTTTTTTAATATAAGGAATTGCTTTTATTTCTTCTTTTTTTCTCTCTTTATCTTCATCACTAAATTTACTTGGATGTTTCCAGTTTGGATTCCATTGTATAGGACTATCTATTAAACAATACCCAACCTCTTCTTCACCTTTACGAATTTCTATCCACTCTTCATTAGAAATTAACTCTAAGCTTGTTTTCCAAAGAATTTTTTCTTCTTTAAAAATCATATCTTCTATCTCAAGAAACAACTTCTCCTGATTGTCAAAAAATTCTTTATAATTTTTATCATTCAATAAATTCCTGTTAAATTTTATTAATTTACGAACATTATCATGCATTGACCACATAACAGTAGAAGGTTTATCAAAACCCTTTGTTTCCAAATAAGGAAATAGTTGATTTTCTTTTCTTACATAATGAATATTTATTTGCCATAATTTATTATAAGCATCAATCCAATATTTATGATTAACATTTTCCAAATCAATATTTTCCTGAGCTTTTCTTAATTCTGTTAATAACTCTTTTATTGCAATATTTTCTTTTATAAAACTATCTAAGGGATGACCTTCTTCTAAACCTTTAATTTTAGACTTTTCTAATGATTTTTTAAATAACATCAGCAAATCAGTTACTTTTTGCTCAAAAACATCATCAGAAACACCTAACTCATCTAATTTTTGTTCTGCAAGAGCAAATTCTCCAGCTGTAATATTTCCTTTTAATTCAATTTTAAATCTTTTTTTCAATTCGTCAAGAGTAGCCTTTTCATTAAAAAAATCTGTAATAATACTTAAAATAGATGCTAATCTTTCAGGAGAAGAGTTTAAATATGATCCCATCTCTCCCTTTGCTTCCCAATTTTTAGGAGGGGTTTCTATTAACCAACCAATTTCATCTTCTCCTTTACGAATTTTTTTGAAATCTTCATTTGTTAAAAGCCTCGTTGCAGTAGGATATAACACCTTTTCTTCTTTAACAATCATTTCTTTGGCTTCCTTGATTAAAACTGGCAATATTGTTTTAGCAGTTTTTTCATCTTTTTGATTTACTGATGACAAAAATCTTTTTGCTAAACTACGAATTTCATCATGTAAACTCCACATTATGGAACTTGGGTGATTAAACCCACGTTTTTCAAGAAAAGGAAACAGTTGGTTTTCTTTTCGCAAATAATGAATATCTAAATCGGAAAATAGCTTAGCAATAAGCACCCAATCGGAATATAAATTCTTAAAACTATTTTCTGCATTCAGCAATTTTAAAGCTCTGTCGCAAAAGGCTTTTATATGCTTGTTTTCTTCCATAAAAGTATGAACAGGATGTCCTTCACCGAACTCCGATAGATCTTTTGATGGAATTTTTTCTTTTATAATTTCATATATCCTCTTTTCAATTTCCAAATGTTGTTTAGCATCAGCAAACACTTTTTCATCTTCTAGTTGTTGAGCAACCTCTGTAACTTCTTCGGTTGATATTTCAGGAATATAATCCATAAATACCTTAATTAATTTATCGGCTTGTTCCATTTCGTTTTTTGCCAATAAAGTCATAATCTGTTTTAATAATTCTTTTTTATCTTTCATTTTATCTCCTTTTTTATTTATTGTGAAGCTTTTTCATTTTATTAAAGAACTCATTTGCAATATATTGAATATTACTTTGAATATCTCTGTTGTTGTTTTTTGATAAATACTCACTAAAATCTGTAACTTTTCCCCTTAATTCATTTAAAGTATCTGTCATTATTACCTCCCATAAAACCGATACACCAATAATGAAAATCATTTTCATTATCAATATAATAACCTTATTTACCTTTTTGTCAAGTTTTTTATTTTTTTATTCGTAATTACTTTCAGATAGTTAAGTAACTAAAACACATTCTCTTGCCCTAACCTATAGATAGCCAAATCGTATTTTAAAGGGTCATTTTCATCAAATTCTTTAAGAGAATTTGTTAATTCTATTGCTGCAGTTAAATCAGCTTGTTTTCTTTTTAAAAGCCCTAATTTAAGGCCTATAGAATGTAAATGAGTATCAAGAGGAATTATTAAATCTTTTTTATTAACTTTACTCCATAACCCTAAATCTATATTATCATTCCTTACCATCCATCTTAAAAATAAATTCCATCGTTTATAAGCGGAACCACCTTTTAATTTTACTTTATTTGAGCCAATTAAAAAATTATATCCCCGACTTCTATAAGGATTTACTTTATAAATCTCCGTTATAATATTTGTAATTCCATCAATAACATTATTTTCTTTTTTATAAGCACTATAAAAAATATCTTCTAAAGTATTTTGTTGTTTTAATCTATTTAACGAAATAAATATATTTTCAACATCTTCTTTTTTTTGTAATCTATAATAAATACCCTCAAATTTTTTTTCTAATTCAGTTTCATTTTGATTAAGTAAAGAAAAGTCTAAAGTTTTTAAGAATTTTACTATTAATGATGCTCTTCCATAAGCAAACATAGAGCAAATTAAAGCAGAATATTCATCTTTATTTTCATAAACAACTAGTAAAGGGTCTGGTTTTTGCTCTGTTATCTCTCCAACGATATCACGATTTTGAGCTTCTTTATTTAAAAACAATACTATTTCTTTTTTATTCATAAACTCCTTTTGTTTCTATAAATAAAAAATATAACATATTAAATTCATAAATTCTATTTTAAAAAACCATACTACTCTTATTTGTAGGTCAGCTATAATTTGTAATTTCACAAAAACTACATATTATGAATTACATTCTCCACTTGCACATTTAAATAAAAGAAGTTATACTCTTATTAGGAGACTTAGATGAAATAATATTAAAAACCCTTATAGCAGTATTAGAAAATAATATGCTTGCAAGCGAGGTAAAGATATTATAGAATATCACAAATATCATAAATTTAAAAAAGTATTTTTTTTTAAATTACGAATCTCAAGTAGGCAAAAATACATTTGCAAAATATTCAATAAACCGTTATTATAAAAAACTTTTTAGGAGGAAGTATGAAATTTACATTTTTTTTATCTTTATTAATGCTCTCCATTTTTATTCTATCTTGTAATAATGATAATTCTACATCTAATATTGACAATTGTAAAAATAATCCATGTGCAAAATCTCAAATTCCCCATAAAACTGTTTGTGAACCTACAACAGATAGCTTTACCTGTATTTGTGAAGATGGATATCAATTAGATGGTGATACTTGTAAAGAAAAGACTATAGATTTGTGTAAAGATAAACAATGTGAAGAACATTCTAGTTGTAAAGTAATAAATAATTTAGCTCAATGTGTTTGTAATGAAGGTTATACAAGAGGAGAAAATAATTGTGAAGAAATAAAAGAAAATAATTTTCATAAAGTATGGTCTGATAATACTTATACTGAAAACAGTGGAATTTCATTAACTATGGACAAAGAACAAAATATCATAGTGGCAGGATATACTTCCAGCAAGCTCGTTTTTGATGAAGAAAAACAAAAATATATACCCACAGAAGCAGATACAACAGTTAGAAAATACTCATTAAATGGTGATTTAATATGGGAAAAGGTATGGCATGACGAAATTTATGATAATCCTGTTGGTATCGTTACTGATAAAAATAACAATATTTTTATTGCAGGAGAAAAAGGCAGTGAAGATTTCAAAGTTTTTTTAATAAAAATATCTCCTGAAGGTAATAAAGTCTGGACTAAAGAATGGAGTTGTGAAAATGGATTACTTGTTTGGGATTTAGATATTGATAATGAAGACAATATGTATATTACAGGAAGAGTTTATAGTCATTTTAACAATACTTCGTCAAAGGGTGGCATTAGTGATAGCTTTTTAATCAAAGTAAAAGACAATGGAAGTAGTGCCAAAGAATTATGGCTAAAACAATGGGGAACTGATAAAATGGACGAAGGAAAAGCTATTTTCATAAAAAATGATAATATTTTTGTTTTAACAGAAAACAATGGAGATTCTGATATCCCCGATGACCAAGGAAGTATTAAGTGGGACTTTAATATTACCCAATTTGATAAAACAGGTAATATTTTAAGTGAACATAACTGGATGAAAGGACTTATAGATACTTATGTAGTTGATTTTTTAATTGATGAAAACGATAATTATTATATTGTTGGAGATAGCCCTAAAAATTTTGATGGGCATATAAATAATGGTGATAATGATATTTTTATAGTAAAACTAAATAATAATTTCAGCAAAGTTTGGAGTAAATTAATAGGTAGTGAATACTATGATACAATTAACTCTATTACGATGGATAATGACAATAATATATTATTAGGCGGACACAGTTACGGCTCTATGGGCGGATACTCAAACGAAGGACAAGGAGTTGAAAGTGATAGCCTGTTAATTAAAATAACTAATAACGAAATTACTAAATATAAAATGTTTTCTTCTGTAAACAGATTAGCAGGTGATTCTATTATGAAAATTATTACAAATAATAATAATTTAATTTTTACAGGTGTAGAAAATGCTGATTATATAGGTGATACACAAAATTTAAAATCTAGTGGTTACTTAATTAAACTTACTGATTTTTAACTATTCTTTTATCCAAACAGGGAATTTTTTACCTTTTATTTTCGTATTCTTTATTTTTGTAAAATTTTCAGTTACTATGTTTTTATTAACAGCAATATAAGATTGCTTTTCATATATATCAATTTTACCAATATATTTACCCCCAATTCCAGTTTCTTTGGTTAAAGCACCCAATATATCCCCTCTTCTTATCTTGTTCTTTTTACCACCTTCTACTACAATAGTTGTATTTTGGGCTATAAGTTTATAGTTTTCTGTTTTTACAAGAGAGCTTGTGTCATTAAATATTCTATTATCATTTTTATAATTTTCTGCTTTATAACTTTCTCTACTTGTATAAAGAGTAAAAGCTATTCCAGTTTCTCCAGCTCTACCTGTTCTACCTATTCTATGAGTATAGGTTGCTTCATCATGAGGTAACTCATAATTTATAACCATGGCTAAACCTTTAATATCTATACCCCTTGCAGCAACATCAGTTGCAACCATAATAGCACAAGATTTATTAATAAATTGTATCATTACATCTCTTCTTTGGTATTGTTCTAAGTCTCCATGTAAAGCCAAAGCATCATGTCCTTGTCTTTTTAAAAATTTTGCTATATTTTGCGCCTCTATTTTAGTATTTGTAAAAATAATCACATTTTCGGGTCTATAAGTATCAAAAATTCTTGAAATTGTTGATAGTTTTTTAGTTTGTGGTTTTTCAAAAAAATATTCTATTATTTTATTTGGTTTTTCAGTTGAAATTGTTTGAATATTTATCGCATCTTTTTGTATAGAAGAACCTAAACTTATAATCTCAGGTGGATAAGTTGCAGAAAAGAACAAAGTTTGCCTTTTTTGGGGAGCATATCTTATAACTTTTGTAATTTCTTCAATAAATCCCATATCAAGCATTCTATGGGCTTCATCAATAACCAAAGTGTTTAAAAATTCCAGATTAAATGAATTTTTATTGAGATGCTTTAATATTCTTCCGGGAGTACCAACAACAACATGAGCCCCATGTTTTAAGGATTCTACTTGTGGTTTAAATGCTACACCTCCACATAATGTTAATATTTTAATATTACTAGTAAATCTTGCTAATTTTCTTAATTCTATTGTAACTTGGTCTGCAAGTTCACGGGTAGGACAAAGAATTAATGCCTGTGTTTTAGGGTTTTTAATATCTAATTTATTTACCACTCCTATCCCAAAAGCTACTGTTTTTCCGCTTCCTGTTTTAGCCTGTGCAATTACATCTTTATTTTCTAATATAAAAGGCAATGCTTTTGCTTGTATATCTGTCATATTGTTAAATCCAAGTTCATTCAAATTTTTTATCATTGCTTCCGGGATTTTTAATTTTGAAAATTTCTTCATTTTACTCCGTCCTTAGTGGGAAGACAAGCTTCGCTTGGCTAAACCACTGCTTGTAATAAACTTATTTTAAGGTTATGAAAAGCTCTAACCTAAAAAACCAGTTAAGGGTGATGAGGCATTTGCATATTTACTACTAATAGCTATTCCTGATAAATAGGCCATTCTTCCCGCTCTAACAGCTAATTTAAAAGCTTCGCCCATAATAATAGGATTTTCTGCTGTTGCAATTGCAGTATTTACCAGTACGGCATCAGCTCCCATTTCCATAGCTTCAATAGCATGACTTGGCTTACCAATCCCAGCATCTACGATTATAGGTAATTTGGCTTCTTCTATTAATATTCTTATCATTTCTTTAGTCATTAATCCTTTATTAGTTCCTATTGGAGCCCCTAACGGCATTATTGCAGCTGCACCAGCATCTTCAAGTCTTCTCATATCAATTAAATCGGGAGCAACATAAGGTAAAACAATAAAACCTTCACTTGCTAATATTTTAGTAGCTTTAATTGTTTCAAAATTATCGGGCAATAAATATTTTTGGTCGTTTATTACTTCAATTTTAATAAAGCTACCCATTCCTGCGGCTTTTGCAAGCCTAGCTATTCTTACAGCTTCTTCTGCATTCCTTGCCCCTGATGTATTAGGTAAAAGAGTTACCTTTTTTCTATCAATATAATTTAAAATATTTTCTTCATTACCGTTTAGATCCACTCTTCTTAATGCAACAGTAATTATTTGCGTTTCACTAGCATTTATAACATCAGGAATAATCTGTTTTGATGAAAATTTACCTGTTCCAGTTAGTAATCTACTACTAAATTCATGTCCTTTTAATACTAATTTATCATTTTTATTCATAATTACACCTCGTATTTGTCTTGTAATAATCTTATTACCATATTTGCTTGATGATTTGCTGTTATTGCTACTCTTGATGCTAGTAATCCATTTTTATCATTAGCTTCATGCTTAAAATCACCACTGATATATAAATATTTGCCCAATTTTTTAGTTTGTATTATATTAGCAGAAAAATCTCCAGCCATACCAACACCAGAAACTATATATTTTTTATTTCTTATAGCATAATCAACAATTTCTTCTTTATTTTTAGCTTTATCAAATGCTTCAACAATTACATCACAATCTTTAAATATATCAAAATTATTTTTATCTAAATAATGATTATATTTTTCTATATTTATATATGGATTAATGTTTTTTAATTGTTCTTCTAGCGCATCAACTTTAGACATTCCAATATGTTTGTAAAAATAATATTGTCTATTTAAGTTACTATATTCAACTTTGTCAAAATCAGCAATTATTAAATTATTAATACCTGTTCTTATAAGAGCGACTGCAATATTTGAGCCTAATCCCCCTACTCCAGCAATTCCCACAGTTTTATTTTTTGTTTTATTAATTAACTCCTTAGGCAATCTTTTAAATGCTTCGCTAATAAAAACTTCTTCATTTAACATCAACCACCCCCTACAAATGTAACAATTTCAAGTTTATCATTAGGGAATAACTCTTTATTGTAATTATCTTTTGTTATAATTTTCTTATTTAATTCAACTACAACGGGTTTATCTGATAAACCTAATTCTTTTAAAAGTTCTAAAATGATTAACTTTTCTTTAAAATTTTTATTTTCCCCATTTATTATTATATTCATATTATTCCTCACAAAATATATACCTAAGCTATATCAAATTATAGATAAAATGTGAAGTTTTTATTTTATTTAAAAAATTAAAATAAAAATATTATATTTTCATTAATTGAAGATAAATTAGAATAAATTATAGTATTTTTCGTCAAATATGAATACAGCAATATTTTACTATTACTGTTATTATGAAAAAAGAACTATAATATTGACGAAATATTAAAAATGTTTTATAGTCTTTTATACTTTTTTTTGGGGAAAGATGAAATACATAATCATATTTTTTATAACTTATAATATCCTGGGAACTACAGAATTTTATTTAAAAAATAATGCAATGATTAAAGGAGATGTAATAAGAGAAAATGATGAAAACACATTAGTTGATATTGGTTATCAAATAATTTTAATACCTAAAAAATCTATAATAAAAACTCAAAAAACCTATAATAAAAACAAAATTACTATTAAAAGTGATTCTACATTTTTTAAGCAAAATAAAAATATCAAGAAACAAAATATTAAAAATCTAGTTCCTAAACTCGGAGAGGCTGTTGTTGTTGTAAACACTCCATCAGGATTAGGAACAGGTTTTATAATTAATGAACAGGGATATTTAATAACAAATTACCATGTTATTGAAAAAGAAAAAAACTTAAAAGTAACAATGTTTATCCAAAAAAATAAAACTGTTGAAACAATAGTTTATAAAAAAATAAAAATAATAGCTTATAATCCATTTTTAGACTTAGCATTATTAAGAATAAATGATATTCCAAATAAAAAGTTCAAATATGTAAATTTTGGTAATATAAATGAAAACAAAGTTGGTGATACTGTTTTTGCAATAGGTACTCCATTAGGCTTAGAGCGTTCTGTAACACAGGGAATAATATCATCATCAAGCAGAAACTACAATGGCATTTTATATATACAAACAACAGCACCTATAAATCCAGGTAATAGTGGAGGCCCCTTATTTAACTTAAAAGGAGAAGTAATAGGAGTTACAAATATGGGTTATGTCTTTTCTGATGGATTAGGATTTGCTATACCCATTGATTATGTAAAGCATTTTTTAAAAAATAGGGAATCATTCTATTATAATGAATATAATTACAATACTGGTTTTAGGTATTTAGAACCACCTAGAAAATCTAAATAGGAGGAATATGAAAATATTTTTTTTAATATTTATAACTATCAATGTCTTTACTTATGATTTTTCAAAAGACTTACCTAAAAATACTTTGTTTTACCTTACAGTTAGAGATTTTAATGGCTTAGAACAAAAATCAAGCAAAACTTCATTAGGAAATTTTTATAAATCTAAAAATTTTAAATCTATAGAAAACAACTTAAAAAAAATTGCTTCATTAATTATTTATAATGAAGAACAAGATATGAATAAAATAGAAAGTTTTTATAAAAACTTTAAAAAACTAACATTTAATCCTTTTGCATTAAGTGTAGGATTCTCAAAGCTTTTTAAACCACAATATGCATTATTAATTAAGGGAAAAGAGCTTGATAAAACTTTTGAAATACTATATAGGGATTTTTTAAAAAAAGATTTTAAACAAGCTAATATTAAAATAAAAAAGGAAATTTATAAAAATATAAAAGTAAATATTCTAGAAATTAAAAGAAAAATCAAGAGTAAAAAAAATATTTATAAAAACTATAAAAGATCTGTAAAAAAAGAAAAGAAAATAATTGTTTATGCAGTAATTAATGACAAATTGATTATAACAAATTCTAAAGAGTACATGAATCTTATTATTTCAACAATAAAAAATATAAATACTCCTAAATTATCGAATAATTTAACTTTTAAAAACAATAATCAAACATATAGAAAGTCTGATTTTTATATGTTTCTTAATGTTAAAACAATGTTGAAACTTGCATCTATAGATAAAGATACAAAACAACTAATTAATAATTACTCCTTAAATAAATTGGAGTCACTAATTTCTTATTTTGAATTCGAGAACAATAGTTATAGTGTTTTTATAAAATTAATATCTACAAATACACTTCCTGCAATAATTAAAGATGTATTATTTAAAAATACAACAATAAATATACCACAATTCATACCAGAAACATGTTATAGTTTTAATGCAATAAATATAGATTTCTCTAAACTCCTTGCATTAACAAATAAATTTCATACAGAAAGAGAAAATAGAAAAGTTAAAAAATTTGAAGCACAATTAGGAATAACACTTAAAGATGTGGCAAATTCTTTTGGTAAAACATTATATTACTTAAGTTTTTTTAAAAACAATAAGGATAATGGAATTATTTTGTTTACCTATGATAACCCTAACTTTTTACTAAAATTAATAACAACTCTTGGAAATAATCCTATAGTAGGTATGACTGAAAAAAACTATCTTGATGGTAAAATAATTACAGCATCAGGAAATTTTAGTATGATAGGCTATGCCTTAGGCTACAAAAATAATAATTTTATATTTGGTAACACAATAATAGTAAAAGAAATGATGCAAAAAATGACAGGTAGTAGTGGGCTATTTTACAATACTAAATTTTATAAAAATCTAATTTCTGCGATGTCAGGACAACAAAGTGCGATTAGTTTTACTAAAACATCAACTTCTATTTTTAATATAGTAAAAGAATTTCAGAAAACTTTTAAAAAAAAGTATGAAATGGCCTCAGATAAAAAAGAAATGAAGATATTGAAAACGATTAAGAGCATTGTTAATTCACTTACTCAATATTCAATTACTGACTTAAACAAATACTTTAGCTACTCTCTAGCAAAAATTTATATTGATAAAAATGAATTAGTTTTAAAAATCAAATAATCTAAAGGAGGAATATGAAAATTTTAGGTTTTATAATATTACTTTTTACAATTACAACTTACAGTAAAAGCAATATTGAAATGAACATTGAAAACTTCAAACTTGATAATGGGTTAAATGTTTATTTAAGTAAAAATAGTGAATCCCCAACTGTTGCAATAACTTTATATTATAAGGTTGGATCAATTAACGAACTAAAAAATAAAACAGGATTTGCCCATTTATTTGAACACATGATGTTTCAGGGTACCAGAAATGTAGAAAAAACAGAACACTTTGCATTACTTCAGAAAGTTGGTGGAAAAGCCAATGCTTTCACAACAAAAGAATACACTGCATATTATGATATTGTTACAGCTAACCAACTAGAATTAGCGTTATGGTTAGAAGCAGATAGAATGGAAAATTTATCTGTAAACTATCCCAATTTTAAAAACCAATTAGAAGTAGTCAAAGAAGAAATGAGAATGAGATATTTAAACTCTCCTTATGGAAACCTTGTAAAAACTTTAGATAGAAATGCACATAAATTATGGAATTATCAACATTCTGTTATTGGAAGCATGAAAGACCTTGACTCTTCTGGTGTAGAATATGCAAAAAGTTTTTTTAAAAAATATTATAATCCTAATAATGCAGTTTTAACTATTGTTGGAGATATTAATAAAGATGATGCTAAAAAACTTGTAAAAAAATACTTTGCTAATATTAAAAATCAATCAACCAATTATAGTTTAAAGAATAAAAAAGGGAAAAAAGGGAAAAAACTAACTACGATAGAAGATAAACTTGCAAAATTTCCAGCAATAGGCATTGCCTATCAAGCTCCATCTAAAACGAATTTAAAAGAATATTTTGCTATGAAAATGCTTGAAACAATTTTATTTAATAATGATTCTTCTAGACTATATAGGCTATTAATAAAAGATAAAGAACTTGCTGTATCCATTTATGGTGGCATCAATAACTTAAAGAGTGACAACTTATTTTATATCTTTTCAATGGTTAAAAAAGGAAATGTTAAAAAAGTTAGAAACTTAATATTTAAAGAAATCAAAAATATTAAAAAAAAGGGTATCACAGAAGTAGAACTTAAAAAAGCAAAACTTAGTTTTAAAACAGAATTTATTTTTCATTTAGAATCAAATATATCAAAAGCTCTTATGATAGGAGAATTTTCTGCATTATATGGTTCCCCTGATGAGATTAAAAATTTATTATCAATAATAGATAGCATTACAGTTAAAGATGTTAAAACCATTGCTAATAAATATATGAAAAAAGAATTTTTAACTGAAGTTGATGTTAAATTAGCTAAATAGCGAGGTAAATAATGAAAAAATTTATATTATTAATAATGTCACTAATACTCATGAATAGTTGTGGAATGTTAGGAACTACAACTAAACCATTGAAAAAATCATATTTAACTGTTGAAGTAGATATACCTGATAGAGGCATGGCTATTTCAGAATTAAATAAAGAAGCAATTTCTATTTTAAGTAAAACGAATTTAAGTAAGCCTGTAAATTTTGAATACAAGAAATTTTCAGGAAATGATATTATTATTTTTAAAAATTCAGAAAACGCCAATATAAACCCTATTAAAATAGAAGGTAGTGCAAATGGATATAAAGCTAAATACTTAATTACACATACAGGAGTTCAATTATCTAAACTAAAAGGAAATAAATTAGTAAAAATAATTGCGAAAGGTAACTCTTTGTCTTCCGCAATAGAAACAGGAATAAAAAATATACTTCAAAAAGAACTTAAAGAAAGTCAAGTTATAAATATTTCTGGTAAATTAAATATTGTAAATATTTTTAATGTTAATTATGGAGTTAAAGATATTACCGTTGATTTCAGCATTGCTTATACATTTAAAAATAATGGTAACTTAACTGCAGCAGATAGAGCAAATTTTTATGCAGAAGTTGGAATAACAGAATACTATAAAAAGCATACAGGGAAGGCATATTCTATGGCCGAAAAAGGCATTAATACATATAAAAAATGTGATAAATGTCTTTATTTAAAAGGAATATTAAATCTTAGAGATAAAAATTATGATAGAGCTATTTATAATTTAGAAAAAGCCTATGAATATAATAAGGATAATATATATTACTGTCAAAAATTACAAAAAGCTTATACTGAAATATATGAATTAATAAATACATCAACAGAACAAGGAAAAAAATATAAAAAAGAAGTTCAAGCAAAAGCATTTGCTATTGCTGCTTACATTGGAAGACATTTTAATCCTGATGGAAGTGTTTATATTAAACATAAACCACCATTTTCATCAAAAACTTTAAAATTTAACCTTCCTAATGTAAAAAATACTAATTTAAAAAATGGATTATTAATTTCTGAACTTGTAAAAAACGAACTCCCTCTGTTTAATATAACTATAGGCTTTAATTTTGGTTCAGTTGATAACCCTAAAGGAAAAATGGGAATGATAGATTCTATTTTTGACTTATTAAAAGAGGGTGTAGAAGGTAAATCCTCTAAAGAAATTGCGAATTTTATAGACGATAATGGTTTAAGCTTATCTACAGGAGTTACAAATGATTATTCAACAATAACTTGTTCTTCACTAACTGAAAATGCAGATAAATGTATCGAGTTATTAGACTTACTTGTTAAAAAAGCTAGTTTTCCAAATGGAGAATATAAAAAATATATGAAAAAAAGAGTTGAGTACTATCATGCAAATACAGCAAATGCATCTTATCTTGCAAATAAACTTCTATATAGATTAGTTTTTGGTAAACATAACTATGGATATTATGATGCAACATTAAAAACTCTCAGTAACATTAAATTAGATGATATTAAAGCCTTTTATAAAGATTATTTTAATCCTAAAAATGCTTATATTGTTATTTCAGGTAAGTATAGTAAAGAAGTACTAAACAATATAAAATCTAAATTCAATGATTGGAATTTGGGAAAAATAATAGAAAAAACAGCTAAAACTACAATTAAACCATTAAAAGAAAATAGACAATTAATTTATGTTATTGATAGACCTAGCTCTAAACAAGTAGTTATTTCTTATGGCCAAACGGCTCCTTCTTATAGTTCTAAAAACACCTTAGCTCTTTACATGGGAAATTTAATTTTGGGTGGAAGTGCAAGTAGTAGATTATTTATGAGATTAAGAGAAAAAGAAAGCTTAACTTATGGTGCTTATAGTAATATTTCAGCTAAACGTGAAGCAGGACTTTTTAAAGCAGGATTATCTGTTAGAAATGAAGTTGTTGGCAAAGCTGTTTCATCATTATTAGATGAATTAAAGAAATTTAAAGAAAAAGGAATTATCAAAAAAGAACTTAGTGATAAAAAAGGTTTAGAAAATGGTGCATTTGCAATGAAACTACAAGGATTTGGTTACATATCTATGCTCATAAAATCAAAAATGTTTAAGCTCCCTAAAAATTACTTTGAAAACTATCTATCTAATTTATCAAAATTAACAGTTAAAGATATTAATAATGCTGTTAAAAATATTATCACTCCAAATAAAGGAATAATTGTAATTGTTGGAGATAGTAAATCTTTTATAAGTCAATTAAAATCATTTGGGCAGGTTGTTGTTTTAGATGAAAATCTTAAAGTAAAAAAATAATTAAAATACTGCTGGTAAGCCAAATAAAGACATAAAAAGTCTAATTATCATAAAAATAGGTTTTACAATATAGTCAATTGCTCCAGTAAACACTAATAATATTAATAAAAAGAAAAATAATTGTCCGTTCTGTTCCATAAAATCAGCATACTTATCTGGCAATAACCACTGTAATATTTTACTACCATCTAATGGAGGAACAGGTAATAAATTAAAAAACGCTAAACCAAAATTCATCATAATAAAAATTATTAATATTTGAAATAATTGAGGAGAAATATTTGCTCCCATAGTTATTAACAATATTTTTAATATTATCATCACAAGAAATGCAAATAAGAAATTTGAAGCAGGACCTGCTAATGAAACCAACATATAGCCTGTTCTCTGAGTTACCTTTCTTGTATATAATAAAGGATTTGTTGGAACAGGTTTTGCCCAACCTAAAAATGGGATTCCTGTGCCTATTGAAAGTAATGGCAATAAAATTGTACCAAAAATATCAATATGAGACAATGGATTTAAATTTAAGCGACCTTGCCTTTCTGCAGTATCATCACCTAATAATTTTGCTGCTAAAGCATGAGAATATTCATGTACAGTTAATGAGAGTATCATAGGTATTAAAATCATTACTGCTTTTACAAAAAAGTTATCCATTATTTTTCTTCCAATATTTTAGTAATCTTTTTTATTTGCTTATCTGTTAAATCTGTTGGTATATTGATTTCTGTTTTAATAAGCAAGTTCCCTTTTGTATTTTTCTTTCTAACACCAAACCCAGGTATTTTAAATATTTTACCACTACCTGTTTTCGGAGGGATTGTTAATGCAATTGTTCCCCATAAGGTTTGTACATCTAATTTTCCACCATTTAAAGCCGTTTTTAAATCTAAAAATAAAGATTTATTTAAATTATCACCATCTATTTTATATTCAGTATTATTATAAACTGAAATTTCAATAATTAAATCTCCTGCTTCTCCTCCATTTGGAGAGGCATAACCTTGCCCTTTTAATTTAATTTTTTGACCATTTTTAATACCTTGAGGAATTTTAACTTTAATTTCTTTACTTCCTTGAAGTCTTATACTTCGTTCTCCACCTTTAATAGCTTCTGAAAAGGGTATTTTTAGTTCCGTTTTAATATTTTGACCTCTTGTTGCTTGCTGATGAAAGCCACCAAAGCCACCTTGTTGCTGTCCACCAGAAAAACCACCACCAAATAAATCACTAAAAGAAAAGCCTCCACCGCCTTTTCCACCAAAAAGATCACCAAAAATATCTCCTAAATCTGAAAAGTTATCACTGTTAAAGCCACCAAATCCACCACTTGCTTCATAACCTTTTTCAAAATTATCATGCCCCATTCTATCATATTTTTTTCTTTTTTCAGGGTCTGACAAAACATCATAGGCAACAGTAATTTCTTTAAATTTAGCCTCTGCGTTTGGATTATCTTTATTTTTATCGGGATGATACTTCATTGCTAGTTTTCTATATGCTTTTTTTAATTCTTTAGCATCAACATCTTTGCTTACTCCCAACATTTCATAATAATCTTTTTTTGCCATAAATACCTCATTAATTATCCATACAAATACATATTAAGCACTCTTTTTTTATTTTCAAGATTTTTTATATAAATTTAACTATTTAATTACTTTTCAGTTTCATATTTAAATATATTCTTACTCACCACGAATGTAACCCTATTCAGCTTCGCAACCTTTTCCATCTTCTGTAGTTTTAAAGCCTTGATTACAAGTACAAAGAGCATTGCCTTCATCATCGGTGTCACATGTTCCTTGATAATTACAGGTAACACCTTTACAAGGCGATGAAATTATCTCTGTTGATTTAACACACACATACATACCCTTTAGAGGATGCCCTTGTAATTGAATAGGACTTACACAATTATAGTTTTCAGGACAACCTATCGCAACACATTTACCTTGTTCTGAACACTCAAGTCCTGTATCACACATACCTGTAATATTCTGGGGGCTACATTTTGTATTTTCAAGAACACAGTTTCCTTGAAGATATACTTCATTAGGTTGGCAAATTGATTGACAATTTCCAGACTCATTACATTTTTTACCTTCAGGACACAAACCACTTAAATTTTCAGGAGAACAAGTTTTTGCAATTTCATAACAAACGGCATCTACACATTTTTCTGTAGATTTACAAATAACATCACCTATTTTAGTAGTTTCATTATAACAAGTTCTTTTGGGACCACATTTTTGAGTACAATAAGAACCATTTCCGTCATAAGAGATGCATAAAGCATCGCTATCAAGAGTCATACAATCTAAATTTTTCTGTTCAATTTTAGTAACATGCTCTGATGTAGGCTTTAAAAGAGCACAATTATCACCTAATTTTGCATTATTTTCACAACTAATTGCTAAAAAAACTAAAATAAATATAGTTATTTTTAATAATTTCATAACGATAGCCTCCATTAACTGATGTATTATATATATTTTTTAACAATTTTTCAACTTAAAATGCATTTTCAAAATTTATATAGTTAATATCTAAAGGAATTATAATTATTCCATACTTACTTTCCTCTCCTAATTTTAAATAATTTAAATTAATAAAAGCCTTTTTATTAACAGGATCAAAAGCCTTAATTGAATTAGATGATTGATATTCCACCCATGAATGATATAACCATCTTCCTTTTTTGGGCTTATAAATTAAACCATATATTTTTTTAGCATAAAATCCTAATTTTCTCAAAATCCCTACTGAGACTTCTGAAAACTCAGTACAATCACCTTTTTTTATCGTTAAAATCTCTCTAATTGACATTTTTTTTGAAATATCTTGATATCCTATTTCTTTGTGTAAAGCAGTTATTAAAAAAGGAATTAAAGCATCAAGCTTTTGGTATTTATTTAAATTATATCTTTTTATAAAGTCATCAAGCAAGGGCTCTACTTTTGAGTATAAAGCTTTTTTTTGTTGTTTTATATTATTTTTCACTAAATTATTGTTAGTTAAAATACATTTTACTTTTTCAGCTTCTTTTTTACATTTTTGCCTTAAATCGCTTGGTGGTATAATTTCTGAATCAAATGAAATTACATATTTAGCCGGATATTCTTTTTTTATTTTTTGGGAATTAACTTCTCTAAACCTTAAAACATTAAAATAATATATTTTATTGGGTATTTCATCTAATTTCTGGTATTTAAACGGAGATGCATAATAACCTTTTGCTGTTTTATGAATTTTCAATTCACTTTTATCAATTAATTTAGCTATACTAGGATAATAAACTTTTTTGTAATTATCTAGATTATTAAACAAAAAGGGATATATTAAATTTTTGGAACTTATTTTTCTCTTAAAGTTTAAAGATGGAGATGAATATATAACTAAATCTCCTTTTCTTAACATTTTAACTTCGTGAATAGACTTTTTATTTCCATTTTTTATATATATTTTACAAGAATAATTTTCATTTTTTTGAGTGCAAAGACCAACTATCTTATTTTTGGCTAGAATAGAGTACATTTTATCATATTTTTTTGTATTTTCTCCATTTACATCTCCTAATTCAGGAGTAAAAAACTCCTCTTTATCATAATAATTATTAATTGAATATTTTATTATTATTACCGTAAATAACGATGCTAATATTATAGCTATTTTTAAACCCCTCATCTTCTACTCTTTAAAAGAGGTCTCATTTTTTTCTTTTTTTTCTTTTTTAAATTTAAAGATTTAAGAAATTCTTTTAGCTTTTCTTTTTCATTATATTTCTTATAAAATCTAATTAAATATTTAGTTGCATAATACTTATCCTTTGAATTCTTATAGAAAACGACTAACTCATGTTCAGCTTTCTCTAATTCATTAATTTTTTGATATAATATTGCTAAATTAACTCTCTGAAGCTCATCATGATACTTATTTACAAGCACATTATAGTATTTTATTGCATTTCTATAATTATTTTTTCTATTTTCAATTAATGCAAGCCTATTTATAGCTCTTTTATTATTTTTTATTTTAAGAAGATATATCCTAGCTTTAATATAATTTTCCTCTTCAAAGTAAATATCGCCTAAAGCATTTATTAACTCTTGATTATTAGGTTTTTCTTTAATTGCATTTTTTATAATATTTTCAGCCTTTGATATTTCACCTATTTTTTTATAAAGAATACCTAAGTCAATAAATAAAGAAACAGAATGATTAGATTTAGTTAACTCTTTATAGTACTTTAAAGAGTTTTTATAGTGTCCATATTCTTTTAATAAAGAGGCGAGTTTTATTTCTGATTTAAAAATTTCTTTTTTAGAGTATATTTTAGAATATAATGCTTTAGGGCTAATAAATGTTAATACTATAAACATAAAAAAGATATTTTTTATCATTTTTCTAACTCACCACTTAAAACTGTTTGATTTCTACCATTTTCTTTTGCAAAATACAAAGCATCATCAGAATCAGTTATTAACTTACTTATCAACATATTATCCGTGTATTCAGAAATACCAATAGAACAAGTAATAGTATTAACTATTTCAAAAACATTATTCGCAATAATATTTCTAATTTTTTCAGCAACTTTTTTAGCATCTAAAGCACTAGTTTCAGGCATTAACAATACAAATTCTTCACCTCCCCACCTTGCAAAAACATCAGATTTTCTTATATTTTTGGCAATTAAAGAACTAAATTCTACTAAAACCCTGTCCCCAACCAAATGCCCAAAATTATCATTAACATGCTTAAAATGGTCAATATCAAATATTGCAAATGATAAATTAATTTTGTATCGTTTCGCTCTAGCCATTTCCCTTTCTAACAATTCATTAAATTTATTTCTATTAAAAACATTAGTCAAGTTATCATAATATGCCTTCTTTTTTAATTCGTGATTCATTTCTAAAAGGCTATTCCTTGTAACAGAAATCTTGTTAATTTTATCTATAATTTCTTTATTTAATTTAAAATTATTAGCTAATATTACCTTGTACTTATTAACTATAAAATTATTTTTTTGTATATACTCAAAATCATCAAAAATTCCATCTATAATTTTAATATCTTTTTTAGATTCAACATATAAATAAAGCTCCTTATCCATAATAGATATTTTTATACCAACATTTATCATATCAAAGTAATTTGAAAAAAAAGATATAATTGAAACTCTTTTGTAGCTATCTAACTTAAACAACTCTAATATTTGCAGTAATCTATTAATTAAATCGTGTTTGCTTGAAGGTTTTAAAAATACTAATTCCTTCTCTTTTTTCTTATTCAAGCTCATACCTCATCAATAATCCTAATGCATCATCAATATTCCTTTCTTTTTTGATTATCATATCCAAAATATTGTCTAGTTTTTTATTATATACAAAATACTTACTTAAAGATATATTACTTTTAATACCATCAGTATGAAACAATAAATACTCTTTATTTTTTAATATTCCTTTTTCTTTTTTTATTTTCATAGGTAAATATATTCCCACAATACCTTCTTGAGTCTTAAGCACTTCTATATAACCTTTATTATCTACTTTTTTTACAGAAATATTTCCAATACAAGAATACTCATATTTAGCGGTTTTTGTATTAATTTTACCAATTAATACAACAGCTCCATTACCAGTAAGTTCTTTGTTTATTTCTAAAAAAATTTTTTCAAAATCTAGAATTTCAATCCCATTTTCAACTATATTCTTTAATCTTTTAGCATTAAAAAAACATTTTCTAGTTCCATGTCCAGCTATATCAATTACAGAAAAAAACAAACAATCATTTACCTTTTTAATGAAATATGTATCTCCACTTGTTTGATAAGTAATTAAGGGTATATGTTTAATAGCAAATTCTATCATTTATTTCTCAAGCTTTAGTTTTACAATAATTTTTGTACCTTTACTACTAGTTTCAATATCCATTTTATGGCTCAACCTTTTTACACTAGGAAGTCCTAAACCCAAACTTTTACCACTAGTAAATCCCTCTTTTAAAGCTAAATCTATATCTTTTATTCCTGGTCCATTATCTATTGCAATTATTGTTACGATATCTTTATTAATTTCAAATTTAATTTTACCCTTATTTGCATATTTTAAAATATTTGTAGCTAATTCAGAAACTATTATAATTACAGTATCTTTATTCTTTACTTTTAAGTCATTTAAAATTTTTGTGATTTTAGAAATAATTATTTGATGTTCAATTCTATTTTTTATATTAAAAATTTCACTTATCATTTTTTAACAACCTTATCCAAGTTCAAATAAATTTTAGCATTTATTTGAACATCTAAGTTTGATAAAAAATATGCTGTTTCTGCCTGAATACCAGCAATAAATGTTTTAATATCATACATTTTGAAAAAATCAATAATTTTATTAATAAAAGAAACTGTAGGCTCATCCATAATTTGGTATGAATTCAATTCTAATATAACATTACTAAATCTATCCTTTCCATTGCTTAAAATTTGCTTAAAAAAGCCTAGATTTTCATTTTCTATTGGCTTTAAAGCAATTATTAAATAATTATTAGAGATATAATAATGATAACTACTTGTCAAGATAATCCTTTGCTTTAGCTATTGCAGCTCTTAAAGTTGAAGTAGTATTTAATTCTTTTAAATCTATACCTAAATTAACAATTGCTTCTGCAACATTTGGATTCATACCTGAAAGAATTGCTTTTCCGCCCATCAACCTAACAGCCTTTGATATTTTAATTAAATGAGATGCTACTGCAGTATCAACAACATTTATTGCTGTAATATCAAGAATTACCATTTCTGACTCTTTTTGTTTAATATGGCTCAATATTTTTTTCATAATAGAGTATGACTTTTCGGAATCGATATAACCCATTAAAGGTACAAGCATTACATGTTCCATGATATCAAGCATTGGTACCTCTAGCTCCATTATTAATTCATATTGTTCATTAATTAGTCTTTCTTTCTCTACTACAAAAATATTAAACATATAAAAATTAATTTGGTCAAACATCATATCTGTAAAAAATAATTCATCCGTCATTTGTTTAGTATTGTTACCTTCTAATTTAGTTAACATTATCTCAAATGAAATTGTTTTTAATGATGTAATCATTTTCATTGTTATATTTGATGAAATATTTAATTTAGCTTTTTGTTCAACAAAATTTTTTAAAAAAATAATTATCTCATTATTCTCATCATTAAGCATTTCAGCGTAATTATCTGAGCTTAAAGAATCTAGCATTAAATCGAAAAACTTTTGTAATTCTTTTTTAAATTCATGAAGATCAACAAAATCAATATCAATATCTTTAGAAATAAGTTTTTTCTGATATTCCAACCATTTATCCAAAATTAATTCTTTATTCTTTAAAAATATTTCTTTAGTAATTCCTAATTTCACAAGCCACCTCCACAAATAAGCACATATATAGTTTTAGTTATTTTGAAGTTTTTAGCAAGTTATTCTCTTATTTTTAAGATAAAATATCAAATAATA
>JAMOQH010000123.1 GCA_027064085.1 bacterium
AGAGCTTCTTTAATATCTATTCTATCACTTGATATTAATTTAACAAATTTATTAATTTTATCAAGCATTATTAATTCTTTTTCTTTGTCATAACCTGATAATATTTGCTTTATTTTTAATATTATTTCGTCTAAATCTTCCTGATTAATTTCTTTATTATCCGTTGCTAAAATATTACTCAATAAATTATCTATCGCTTTTAAGTCTTTTAAACTCTTTTCGTTTAACATTATTTTATAAATATTAAATTTAGGTATATAATTTATTGCATTATTAAATGGTTGTTCTATTAGTTTACTTAAATCAAATTCAAAATTCCACTTAGTCTCCCCAATATAAAATAATATAGGAAGAATAAAAGGTAATTTTTTATCTTTATCATTTTTATTTCTGTTTTTTAAAATATCAATATGCAATAAACTATCATAAATTAAAAATCTAAAAGGCATCTTTCTATCTGGGATTGATTGAAATTCTATGTGAATATAAAAATAAATTTTATTAGCTTTAAGTTTAACGCTCCAAAGTAAATCTTTTCTAAATTCTTTTAAGTCTTCTGATAAAAAATCTGTTTTTTCTTTTTTTAAAGTTCTAAAATCTATATTTTTAACCCAATCTTCGTTAATGAATCCTGTAATTAATTGTTTCATTAATATTTTATTATCTAAGAGCTCTTTTAAGATTTTATCATAACGGTTTTCTATTTTATTTTTATCCTTATTTTTCACTATTCAAACCTCCTAATAAGAGTATAACTTCTTTTATTTAAATGTGCAAGTGAGGAAAATTTTATTTAATTGCAATTCGTAATATGTAGTTTTTATGAGATTACAAAGAGATTAACATAGTAAAAGATAAAATAATAAAAAAACAAATTACGAATAACAGTTATTATATCTGAAGTTTCCCCTTTTTGTAAAGCAAAAGCAGAGGAATAGCAAGCAAAATGCTTGACGGAGTGGGTATAAAGATATAAATTATATAAGTTTCAATGTAATAACAATTGGAGTTTTGAAAAACAATATTCTAGTTAACCATTAATTCAGTTAATCTATTAACAAATTCAGTTGGATTTGCAGGAGTTAAACCTTCCATTAATAAAGCTTGATCTAAAAGCATATTTGTATAGTTCTTAAATTTTTGGGACTCTTTATCTTCGTTATACAACTCTTTAATTTTTGTATATAATTTATGCTCAGGATTGATTTCAAGTATTTTTTCTGCTTTAGGCACAAAAGCATCATAATCTTTTAATACTTTTTCCATATTTAAACTAACACTACCTTCACCACTAACTATACAAACAGGGCTAGTTTTTAGCCTATTAGTAAATCTAACTTCTTTAACTGATTCACCTAAGATAGTTTTCATTGCTTCTAAAATTTCTTTTTCAGATTCTTGTTTTTCTTTTATTTCTTTTTTTTCTTCTTCTGTAGTACTAGACTCAACATCACCTTTACTTATAGATTGAATCTTTTTACCATCAAATTCAGATAAATTAGTAGTAATAAATTCATCAATTCTGTCTAAGAAATATAAAACTTCATAATCTTTATCTCTAAAATATTCCATTTGAGGAGAATTTTCTATAGTAGCTTTAGAATTTCCGACTGCAAAATAAATTTTCTCTTGGCCTTCTTCCATTCTATCAACATATTCTTTTAAAGTAACAAATTCACCATCTTTAGTTTTAGATGATTCAAAAATTAATAAATCAGCAATTTTATCTTTTGCACCATAATCAGCATAAATCCCATTTTTTAGTATTTTACCAAATTCATTCCAAAACTCAATATAAGTAGCCCTTTCTGAATTTAAGATATATTTTAAACTATCATGAACTTTTTTCTCAATATTTTTAGCAATAACTTTTAATTGAGTTGTTTTTTGTAAAATCTCACGGCTAATATTTAATGAGAAATCACTGCTGTCAACTAAACCTTTTACAAATTTAAAATAATCAGGAAGTAAATCCTCACATTTATCTTTAATAAATACATTTTTGCTATATAATTTAATTCCTTTTTTAAATCCTGGAGTATTAAAATCAAAAGGAGCTTTTTTAGGGATAAATAATAAAGTTGTAAATTCAACAGTACCTTCTGCTTTTGAATGAATAACATCAAGAGGGTCTGTCCAATCATGAAAAGTTTGTTTATAGAAATCATTATATTCTTCATCTTTTACTTCATTTTTATTCTTTAACCATATTGGTTTCATTGCATTAATTGTTTCTATCTCCTTTGATTTAGTTGGCTCTGCTTCGTAATCTGGACTACCATCCTCTTTTTTAGGATATTCAGTTTTTTCAACTTCCATTTTAACAGGGTATCTTACAAAGTTTGAGTATTTAGTAATTAAATTCTTTAAAATATATTCACTAGTATAGTCCTCAAAAGTTTCATCTCCTTCTGTTTTTTCTTTTAAATGAAGAGTAATGCTTGTTCCTCTATCAGCTTTTTCTATTTCTTCTATAGTATAAGTACCATCTCCCGTTGACTCCCAAATAATTCCTTTATCTGAATCAGAAGATTTTGTAACTACAGTAACTTTGTCAGCAACCATGAATGCAGAATAAAATCCAACACCAAACTGGCCTATTAATTCCATGTCCATATTTTCTTTATTTTCTACATTTTCTAGTGATTTAATAAAGTTTTCTGTTCCTGATTTAGCAATAGTACCAAGATTTTCAACAACTTCTTCTCTAGTCATTCCAATACCATTATCAGAGATAGTTAAAGTTTTAGCTTCAATATCAGCTTTTATGAAAAGCCCTAACTCTTCATCTTCTTTAAGTAATGAATTTTCAGTTAATGATTTAAACTTTAATTTATCAATTGCATCACTTGCATTTGATACTAATTCTCTTAAAAAGATTTCTTTATTTGTATAAATTGAGTGAATCATTAAATCTAAAAGTTTTTTTGTTTCTGTTTGAAAACTTCTTTGTTCTTTTGCCATTTGAATCTCCTATAAAAATCATGCTTATTATATATAATCACTATTTCTGACTTTTCAAGAGTAATTTTTATTTTTTTTATGAAGGAATCATTGAACAGATCGTTTTAGCTATCTGTGATACGAGGAACAACTATCTGTGATACTAGAAATAACACATTATAACTCATAAATATATGAGTTTTAAAATTTGACAGAAAACAACAAATAATATATAGTTTAGCCTTATTTTACGAGGAACATTATGAAAATAGATTTTGCAAAAGATTTTATAAATTTCACTTATGATAGTGGTAGCACTTATCATGCAGTAAGGTTATCAACAAAAATATTAGAACAGAATGGTTTTAAAAGATTAAATCATAAAAAACATTGGGATATTATCCCTGGTAATAAATATTTTGTAAAAAGAACAAACTCAACTTTTATAGCCTTCACAGTAGGAAATAATATTGGAGATAATACAAGATTTAGAATAATTGGAACCCATACTGATTCCCCTTGTTTTAAAATCAAGCCTAAGCCCGAACATAAATCTAGTGGTTTTTTAAGATTAAATACAGAAGTATATGGCTCACCAATTATCAGCACATGGTTTGATAGGCCTTTATCTGTTGCAGGAAGAGTAATAGTAAAATCCGATAAAACATTTGCCCCAAGAACAATTAACATCAAAATAAACCAACCATTACTAACTATCCCTAATTTAGCAATTCATCAAAATAGAGGAGTTAATGAAGGCTTTAACTATGACAAACAAAATGATGTTCTTCCTATTATCACCTTGCTAAATAACACCTTAGAAAAGGATAATTATTTATTAAATATAATAACGGAATCATACGGAATAGAAAAAGGCTCAGTTCTAGACTTTGATTTATATCTATATAACTACGAAAAAGGAACTCTCTTAGGGGCAAATCAAGAATTTATATCAGCTCCAAGAATAGATAATTTAGCATCTGTTTATGCGGGAATTAATGCACTAATGGAATCAAATACTCATAACAATAATATTAATGTTTTAGCAGGATTTGATAATGAAGAAGTTGGTAGTTCAAGTAAACAAGGAGCTAACTCTAACTACTTAAATAACATGCTAGAAAGAATATTCTACTCCTTAAATTTAACTAGAGAACAATTTTTAGAGGCTACTTATAACTCCTTTTTAATTTCAGCAGATGGAGCCCATGCAACTCACCCTGCTCACCCAGAGAAATCAGACCCTATTGTACAAGTTAGAATAAATAAAGGTGTTGTATTAAAAACAAGTGCAGCACAAAAATATACTTCTGATGGTTATTCTATGTCTGTTATGAAACAAATTGCTAAAGACAATGTAAATTTACAATATTTTGCTAATAATTCAAAATATAGAGGTGGCTCAACAATTGGCCCACTATCTTCAACTCATTTTGATGCAGATTCTGTTGATTTAGGGCTTCCTATGCTTGCAATGCACTCAATAAGAGAACTATGTGGTGTAAATGACTTATATGATTTAAAAGAATTATTAAGATTATTTTGGATAGCAAAGTAAGAGCCTTTCAACTGCCTTCTAGGCATTTTACAGGCAAAAAAGTAACTGCCTTTTTGCATTTCTTTTTTAAACTTTAAAACTTGAAACATCTTTATGAATTTCTTCTGCAATATTTTTAACATCTTGATAAGTATCTTTAATTGCAATTACATCATTTCTATTTTCTGTTGAATTCTTTGATACTTCTTTCATACCTTTAGAAATATTTATCATTGAAGAAGATATTTCTTCCCCTACTTTTGTCATTATAATTAAATCGTTACTAACATTATTAATATTTGAAACAACATCCTTTAGTTTTTTATCTGCAACTTGAATACTTGAAGTCATTTCCTCTGATGATGAAGACACTAAAGACATATTATGAGTTGTTTCAATAATTGTTTCTTTTTGCTGTTCTAGCGTATCTGCAATTTCTTCATTAATAGCGTCTAACGATGAAACAACTTCACTAACTTTTGTAATAATTTTACTTGCAACTTCTGTTTTATCTTGTATAGAAATAATTTGATTAGTTATTTTATCAGTTGCAACAACTGTTTGATTTGCTAAGTTTTTAATTTCATTAGCAACTACAGCGAAACCTTTTCCTGCTTCTCCTGCACTAGCAGCCTCTATCGTAGCATTTAGAGCTAATAAATTTGTTTGAGACGCAATATCTTTTATTAAATCAATTATTTCGTTAATTTGAGAAGCAGAATCCGTTAACTCAGACATTTGCCTATTAGCCCCCAAAACTTCTTTTGTTGCTTCACCACTAATATTAACGGCAGTTTGAGTATTACCTGCAATATCTCCAATGGTTGCACTAATTTCTTCAACTGCTGAAGTTGTAGAAAACACCATTTCGGTTACCTGTGAAATATTATTTTCTAAACTAGAAAATATATCTTGAAATTCTGCTATAATATTTTCTGTATTTTCTAAACTTTTACTACCCGTAAATAATTTTTCTATTAATTCTTGACTTTCTTTATTAACCCTCTCAACTATCTTTCCACTTTCAATAATTTTAGTATTTGAATTATCAATACCATCATCAATATGATTAATTTTTTCATATAATAAATTTGAAGAGTCTATTAATTTAATAGAATCTTTACCAAATTCGGAGATAATTTTTTGTAATTTAGAGACAAATTCGTTAAACCAATGTGCCAATTTATCAACTTCATTATCAGTATTTTTATTATCAAGCCTAACAGTTAAATCTCCTTCTCCTTCTGATATATCCTTTAAACTGTCAACTGTAATATTTATAGAATTTGTTATTTTCTTTATTATATAAAAACTTAGAGCAAACATTAAAACAGACAGAAAGATTAAGAAAACAACTACATAAATTCTGTTTTGAATTAAATCATCTCTTATTTTTTCAGTTCTAACAACTAAGTTATTTGCAAATTTATCTTCAATCTCCTTAAAAATATTTATTTTTTTAGTAATGGCACTAAACCAAGTGTCAGTATCTAAATCAAAATGTCCTCCATTTTTTAATTCTTTTATAGCTTTAACAACTTTATTTGGAAATAAATATAATTTAGCTATCTTTTCTTCTTTTGATACATTATTGTTTAACAACTCTTTAAATTTTTTAAACTTTTCTTCATAAACCTTTATAATATTTTCTATTATTGCTATATTTTTTTTATCAATTAAAGATAGTCCACTAAGTTTTTTAATCTCCTGAACATCAGATTTTATACCTTTAAGAGATGCTAAAAATAATTTCTCATTTGCTTCTAAATTTTTAGGAGTTTCTATTATAAGCCTATTAAAAGTTTGCAAAACTCCTTTACAACCAAAATGTTTTACCATTTTTCTACCTATTTTTCCTTTTAATTTGGCAACATCTACTGTCATTTCGAAATCCTTCACTTTTTTAAATATTGGATTTTGTATTTTTTCATTATAATAAGATTTTTGTTCTTTATTAGCATACATTAAAAAAGTCTTTAAATATAATTTTTGTTCATTTAATAATTTATAAAACTTTGCCTCCATCCCCTTAGCAAAATAGCCTTTTGATAAAGTATTACTAACAACAGCTCTTTCTATTCCCATTCTTTCTTTAGCTTGCATTAAATTTAAATAAGCATATAAGTTTATACTTAATTTAACATCAGAAGATAATTTAGTGCTATATGAAATTAAATTTAATAATAATTCATTTGTTTTTGTATAAAAAGCAATAGCCTTAGAAACTTTAATTGATTTACTTAAAACTTTACTTCTTATATTTTCAAGCTTATCTAAATTATTTTTTACTTTAGATAGAATATCATTTATAGCAGGGTCACTTGTTTTAAAAGAATTAACAGCATTTTTATATTTTTTAAGAGTTTTATCTGTATTATCCTTTTTATGATTTATTAATTTATTTTTATAAGAAGAATTTCCACCTAAATAGGCCGCAGTCATTCCTCTTTCAATTTGAAAATTATGAACTAAGCCTCCAATTTTAGTTGATAAGCCTGTAATTGAAGAAAGTGTTTCTGCATTGTTTATCTCTTGTCTTTCTTCATTAAGAACATAAATAAACCCCGAAACAATCACAATAGCTGGAATAAATAATAATAATAATATTAAAGATTTAATCTTCATAAAGAACTCCCAAATAATTCATACACTTATTCATTCGGAATATATTTTAAAAAATATTATATTTCAAGAAATTTATTTTAATTTGATTTATTTTAATAGACTTTTAGGTAAAATCTCTTTACCTGTATAATTTGCATTTACTTCTATTCTATATTTAGAGTAATAAAGAATCACATTTTTGCCAACTGAAAGATATTTTCTTATTTTTGTATTTTTGGATATTAATTTTAAATATAAGTTAGACATGTACTTTAACTTAACAGCAATCGGTTTTTGTTTTTTTCCAAGCATATAGTTATCTGTCCAAATACCATTTTTAAATATAAATGTTTTATCTCCAACTACCTTTTTTATACTACTTCCTTGTATTCTATCAGATTTTTTCATTTTTCTTAGTTTTTTTGAAGTTTTAACAGCAACACTTCCACTTGTTGAATTAAAAGCAACACTATCAGCCACGCCTTCTTCCTTTTCCATAGCTCTCATTGGTCTCGCAGACCCAACCTTGCCAAAACCATAACCGGAACTACCTCTTCCTTTACTACGTAACATAACTTTCCTTCCTCCACCACCAACTGACATATCATCAATTGTTTGATTAGGGCGAGAAGTAATCTTATCTTTTTCTGTAACTAAATAAGAAGTATATGGTGTTACAATAGCAAATTTAGTTGCCAACCTTTTTACTTCGTCAACTAATTCCTTATTTTCTCCATTTAATCTAATTTCTTCAAGTAAAAAGCCTACCTTTTTGGTTGCCCAAATGTTTGGAATAAAGTCATTATTATCAAATGACTTAAAGTTTACATTAAATTCATAGGTTTCTTGTTTTCCTTTTTTGTTTCCAGTTAGAGTTAAAGTAGCAGTTTTACCGTTATTATAAAGAGAAATCATCCTTTTTAACCAGCCTTTTCCATTGCTGTTTCCATTTAATTTATATCTTCCAAAAACTCTTAACTCCTCTCCTTTGAATAAATCATCTATTTTATAAGGATATAAATCATAAGTTTTAACGCCACTTATTTTTAATTTAATATTTGTTAATACGGGAAATGCCACCTTATCATAAAATGCTGAAATTACAGCCTCTATTTCTGCACCAGGTTTAATATAATCACTTACACCACCATTTTTTGCAGAAATTTTATCTATCAGCACTGCATTTAAATCATCTCCAATACCAAAAGAAAATATTTTTACTTTTTTAGTATTGTTTTTAATAGAGTTTTTCACAATTTCAGAAACTTCTGTCTCACCTACCGTAGGACGACCATCAGTCATGAAAACTATCATATTAGGTAATTCCTTATCAGCTTGTTTTAAAGCTTCCTTTAGGG
>JAMOQH010000124.1 GCA_027064085.1 bacterium
TGTGATCCTGTTGCAAATAAATGTATTAAAATGGATGATGATAATGGTTGTATTTTTAAACCAGTATATACAGAAGAAATGAATCCACTAATTGCTTGGGAATGGCCAGGGGAACAAAATATTGAATTGCCAAGTTATCATCAAGTCATGACGACACCAATGGTTGCGAATATTACAGATGATAATAATGATGGTATTGTTGATTTAAAAGATACTCCAGATGTAATTTTTTCTAGTTTTAACTTTGCATTAAATCATTATAATACAAAAGGTATAATAAGAGTTTTAGATGGTAAAACCGGTACAGAGCTTGCAAATAATATTGGTTTAACAGAAGTTATTCCTGTTGCTCAAATAGCAGTTGGTGATATCGATAATGATAAGCAAAATGAAATAATTACTTACGAAACAGGAACAGGTAAAACTATTGTTTTTAGATATGATTTAACTACTAAAAAATTAAAGGAGGTTTGGAAGTCTTCTGTTGCATCTGCTAATTCTACAACATGGGGTGCCCCTGCAATTGCAGATGTGGATCATGACGGAAATCCTGAAATTATAACTCAATATCATATTTTAAATGGAGAAGATGGAAGTATTCAATGTACATTTCCTTTGGGGGTAGGTACAATACCTATAGTTGAAGATGTTAATAATGATGGGATAATGGATGTTATTAATGGAAATCATATTTATTCAGGGGATACTTGTTCATTATTGCCTAATTTAAATAGTGGAGTAAAAGGCTTTCCTGCAATTGCAGATTTAGATAAAGATGGTATTCCTGAAATAGTGATAGTTAATTCAGGACATTTATATGTTTATGACTTATTATTAAATATTAAATTGAATGCATTTTCTATTGGTGATTTGGGTGGAGGCCCTCCAACTATTGCTAATTTTGATAATGACGATACTGATTTAGAAGTTGCTGTTGCAGGTAATGATTACTATTCTGTTATAAAATTTAATTTTAATGCTTTAGGAACAGTAGATGATCCAAAAGCTTGGTTTGTTTGGACTGAGGAAACCGAGGATCACTCTTCTAAGAGGACAGGTTCTTCTCTTTTTGATTTTGAAGGAGATGGTAAAGCAGAAATTTTATATGGTGATGAATGTTATTTTAGAGTTTATGGAACAAAATATGATGATAATGGTAATGCTACTGTAATAGAAAGATTTAAAATTAAAAATAGTTCAGGAACAACACATGAATATCCTATAGTTGTAGATGTTGATAATGATGGAAAATCAGAAATCTTAGTTATTTCAAATAATTATTCAACAATTGATAGTTGGCAAGCTAAATGTGGTTGGCTTACTCCTAATGGAACTTTTGGTATAAGAATGTTTGAATCTCCCGATAATTCATGGGTAAGAACTAGGCGTATATGGAATCAACATACTTATCATGTAACTAATGTAAACGAAGATGGTTCAATTCCGGTAAATGAAGAGCATAATTGGTTAACTTACAATAATTATAGATTAAATGTTCAAGGAAAAGGAGTTTTTAATTCTCCAAATTTTGTGATTGAGAGAGTTGACATAGAAAG
>JAMOQH010000125.1 GCA_027064085.1 bacterium
AGTTTCCAAATCCATATATTGTTCTGCTTCATTTAATGTGAATTCATATCTGTAATCAATTATATTTCCTAAATCATTATAAACTGGATACATTTTTCCATCTGTTCCATTTACTCTAGCATTATTTATAGCATTTCTAATTTTTCTTCCTAAAGATTTTCCAGTTAAATGTTTATTTGACATCATAATTTTTTGACTTAGCAATAGTCCTGGAATTTTTATTCTTTGAAGACCCAACGCTCCATCAACTCTTTTTGTGACTCCTTTTGTGCTAGTTACAAATAAACCATAATTTTTAATATCAATATCTCCAGCATCTTTGTCTAATTTTCTAACCAAAGAATAACCAGTTTCTAACATTGCACTTGTTTCATTTAAAGGAGCAAAAACTAATTCTTTATCTTTATTGTGAGTTTCATGTATTTGTCCTTTTACCATTTCAGATAAAGATCCAGTTACGAACCAATCTTCTTTTGTTGAAGCAACCATTCCTCTAGTTATTTCTAAATAATTCTGAACTCCATTTTTATCTAAATCAATTAATTCAATTAATGCTTTTTTACTTTCTATACTTGTGTTTTTTAGAGCATAAAGGCTAGTAAGTTTATCTATTTTTTCTTCTATATTTTGAATATTCCATAGTCCATTTAAGCTTTCATCTAAAGGTACACTTTCTGTGGTTCCAAATAAATGTGATATATTAACTGCATTATTTCTTTTTCCTTTTCTAGATATCATATAAGAAGCTAATTCTTTACATTCATTAACAACCCATGGACCTACATTTAATGTAGATGTTTTGCTATTAAACATAGCTTGACTTAATTCATCTTCTAATTCTTTTATAGTGTTAGATAATTTTTTATCATCTGTTATATATTTTTTAAGTTCATTAACATCAGTAGTGAAACTTTGTACATCTGTACGTAATATAACATTTGTTAAAGATTGGTTAAGTTTCTTATGTCTTTCGTGAGTGAGATCCACTTTAGTAAAACCAGAAAAAATATCATTAAGTGTTCCTTTGTAATACATATCTTTAACACGATCCAATTGAGTTTTAAATTGCATAGTCATGTCGCTTAACTGAATCAATGTTTTTCTTCCCTCTTTAAAATCCCTGAGAAGATCAGATATAAACTTACCTGCAAACTCGTCCATTCTACGAAGCAATCGATCCAACTCTTTATACAATCGTTGAATATTTTCTTTTTTACTTTGTTTAGATAATCTATAAGCTTTCATAATGACAAATATACCTTTAATGGACAACCATGCAGTTTTTATAGTTTTACCTTTATTATGAGCTTCTGTGAGTTCTTTACTGAGCATTTTAACTTGAGTTATTAATTCATTGGTATAAATTTTATCACCATCTTTTTCATTTAGAAAATCATTAGTTATAGATTCAACTTTTTTGCCTAATTCTTTATCCATTTTACTAAAAACTTTATCTACAGATGAGAACATCTTTTCATCTAATGGTAAGTTTTTGTTATTTTCAATAATCTTAGCATGCATTTTATTTATTGTTCCAAGCTTATAAACCAATCT
>JAMOQH010000126.1 GCA_027064085.1 bacterium
AAAAGTCAAGAAAATAAGCATAAAAAATCAAAAAAATAAATCAATTAGAGGACAATTTATTGAAATAATTCAACTTTTATCTGAAAAATATAATGAAAAAGTAGTAATTTTAATAGATGAATATGATAAACCTATTTTAGATATGATAGATAAGCCATGTTTGGCTATTGAGGTAAGAGATGAACTTAAAAACTTCTACTCTGTAATAAAGGATAGTGATAAATATTTAAAATTTGTGTTTTTAACTGGTGTCACAAAGTTTTCTAAGGTAAGTTTATTTAGTGGATTGAATAACCTTGAAGATATAACACTGAAAAATATATCAATCAATACAATAAAGTTTATAATATAGGTATAGTTTTTGGTAATTTATTTTTCTTTCTGATGCTTTTTTGGTGTTTTTTGATGGTTCTGAGAAAGAACCTATTTTTGTTGTTTAAGCTGATCTTTCATCATTACTATCATCTACAACAAATCCAGAACCAGTTGCAAGTTCTAGTTCTTCTGGAAGCAAGTGGCCATACTTCTCCTAAAATCATTTTGTGATAAAATATTAAGTTAGTATATTATTACAAGTTGACATTATGTAATAATTTCTATTATACCATAAATTAATTTATTATACTAAATTAAAAATAATAAAATTGTAAATTTATTCATATTGAAGCTCATTCATTTTATTTGACAATGTTCAAAAAAAGAATATAATCACAATGACTTATTAACCTTGGGGAGGAAAATATGAAACATATTTTAGGAATAGATGCAGGAAGTACTACAATATCTATTGCTTTATTAGATGAAAATAAAAAAGTTATAGATACAAAGTACATATTTCATAAAGGTTTAGTGAAAGAAAATTTAAAAAAAGCACTAAAAGAGATGGATTTAAATGAAATATATGCGATAGCACTAACTAGTTCAACACCAAATATACTAAAAAATACCATTAGTTATGATAATCAAATTGCAATAATAGAAGCAGTAAAGCTTTTTCATAAAAAGGTAGGCTCTATTCTAATTGTTGGTGGAGAACAATTTGGATTAATTAAATTTAATGAACTCGGTGATTACAAGAGTTTTAAATCAAATACATCATGTGCCGCAGGAACTGGTAGTTTTTTAGACCAACAAGCTGTTAGATTAAACTTAAAAGATAGTAAAGAATTGAGTGATATTGCATTTCGTTCAGATGTTAAACCTCCACAAATTGCAACTCGTTGTTCTGTATTTGCAAAAACTGATTTAATTCATGCTCAACAAGAAGGTTATAAATTAGCAGAAATAAGTGATGGTTTATGTAAAGGTTTATCTAAAAATATTACAGATACTCTATTTTCAGATGAAGATATACTTGAGCCTCTAATTTTTGTTGGTGGTGTTAGTAAAAATATGGCTGTTTATAAGCATTTAAAAGAGCAAACAAATGTGAATATGATATTACATGATTGGAGTCATTTATATGATGCCATAGGAGTAGCTGTAATTGCTATAGATGAAGGGAAACTTAAAAACAATTTAATAGATAAATTAGAGTGGATAGAGGATTACAAGGATAAATTATATGGTTATGATGAGTTACAATTAAAATATTCTGATTATCCCGATTTTTCTTCTTTAGAATATATTGATTTTACTCCCTCTAATAAAAAAGCCGTTTCGGTAGAAGTAGATTTATATCAAAAATTAGAAAATAACAATAATGTTTATATGGGAATAGATATAGGCTCAACTTCTACAAAAGCTATTTTAGTAAATGAACATAGAGATGTTTTAGCTGGATTCTATACTAGAACAAGTGGACAACCCATAATTGCGACTCAAGCAATTTTTGAGTCTATAGAAGATTTGCAAAAGCGATATAATACAGAATTTAAAATTTTAGGAGCAACAACAACAGGTAGTGGTAGAAAGTTTATAGGTAAAATTATTGGTGCTGATTTAATGATAGATGAAATTACAGCACATGCAAAAGCTGCTCATGAATTAGACCCTGAAGTTGATACTATTATTGAAATAGGTGGTCAAGATGCTAAATTTACTACACTAAAAAATGGAATGGTAACATCTTCGATTATGAATAATGTTTGTGCTGCTGGAACGGGTAGTTTTATAGAAGAACAAGCTCAAAAACTAGGTGTTCCATTAGCTGAATATTCTAAAAGAGCAGAAAAAGCAAAAGCTCCTGTTTCAAGTGATAGATGTACTGTTTATATGGAAAGAGATATAAACCACTATTTGAGTGAAGGTTATAGTGTAGATGAAGTTTTATCTTCTGTATTGCATTCTGTAAGAGAAAATTACCTTGCTAAAGTTGCTGTTGAAGCAAATATTGGAAGTAAAATATTCTTTCAAGGAGCAACCGCCAGAAATAAAGCTTTAGTTGCTGCATTTGAACAAAAACTACAAAAACCTATTTTAGTTTCTAAATATTGTCATTTAACTGGTGCTTTAGGTGGAGCTTTAATTGCCATTGAATCAAGTTTAAAACAAAGCTTTTTTAAGGGCTTGCAACTATATAAAAATAACATACCTATAGAAAATGAAGTCTGCACAATTTGTAATAATAACTGTAAAATTAAAAAAGTTACTGTTGAAAATGAAGTTGTTGCATTTGGATTTTTATGTGGACGAGATTATGAAACTAAGAAATTTGTAGCTGAGAAAAAAATAGGTTATGATTTATTAAAAACATATAAAAAAGCAATGAAGTATCCTTCTATTCCTACTCATAAGTCAGATTTACCTAAAATTGGTATTCCTTTAAGTCTTACAATGTCTCAAAAAGGTAAAGCATGGGAGTATTTTTTTAAAAAGTTAAATATACCTGTTGTTGTAACAAAAAATCTTGAAAATAGTATTAAAACTGGTAAAAAAGTAAGTGGAGCTGAATTTTGTGTTCCTATATCATCATTTCATGGTCATGTAAAAGCATTAGAAGGAAAGGCTGACTTATTATTTTTACCAAATTATTTTGAAACCAAAGATAGCAACTTAGAGAAATTAAGACAATATTGTTACTATACTCAATTTTCAACATCATTAATTGTAAATGCAAAAGGAATATTATTTAATGAAGATAATATTCTTAGTCCAATAATTGAAAAAAGTGATTTTAAAACTAAAATAGAATTATATCAAACTCTAAAAAAACATTATAAAATTTCATATTGGGCAATTTCTGCTGCTTTTGATGAAGCATTTATGATTTTAGAAAGTGGACAAGAAGAACTTAAAAAAGTTTTTCAAAGAGAATATGAAAATAGGGAAGATATTGATGTCGTTTTATTAGGAAGACCTTATACTGTTTTAGATAAAAATATGAATAAAGGGATTCCTGAAATATTTGCTAAAAATGGCTTGAAAACATATTTTCAAGAAATGATTCCTTATGAAAAGGATGAGCTTTTTGAAATTGAAGATTTATTAAAGAGTTTCCACTGGAATTATACTGCTAAAATTCTTGAAGTAGCTCATGTTGTATCCAAAATGGAAGGCTTGTATCCTGTTTATGTATCTTCTTTTAAATGTGGACCTGATTCTTTTGCTTTACAGTATTTTAAAAGGATAATGGATAAGGCAAATAAGCCATATTTAATTTTAGAATTAGATGAACATGATAGTAGCGTTGGTTATGAAACAAGAATTGAGGCAGCAATAAGGGCTTTTAAAAACCATAGTAGAACTAAATTTGAAAAACTAATTACCGATAGGTCACTGCCCATAAATCCTATGATTACTAAGAATTTTAAAGGGAAAAAACTATTGTTTCCCTCTTGGGATGATGTTAGTGCATCTTTAATAGTTGCATTATTAAAAAGTACTGGAATTGATGCTGAGATGGTTCCTGTTACAGAAAAATCTATAAAACAAGGGCCAAGAAATAATAGTGGTCAATGTCTACCTATTAATATTATGATAGAGTCTTTTATTGAGTATGTTGAAACAAATAATTTAGATCCAAAACAATGTGTTGCTTGGATGATGGATGCCGTTTTAGCATGTAATATTAGATTATATCCACATTTAATGAAAACTTCATTTGAAGCTCATGGAAATGGGTTTGAAAACTTAGAAGTATATATGGGTGAAATAACCATGACCGATATCTCTATGCAAATATCTTTAAATTTATATTTCGCTTTTATGTTTGCTGGAATGTTAAGAAAACTTGTTAATAAAGTAAGGCCTTATGAAGTAAATAAAGGCGAAACAGATATAGTTATGGAAAAGAGTAGAGAAATTTTTTATGATACATTTTTAAATAAAACTAATTTAGATGATGCTGTTAAAATTGTAGTTAATAAATTTAAGAATATTAAAACAATAAAAACAAATAGGCCTAAGGTAGCTATCCTAGGGGATTTATATGTTAGAGATAACGATTTAATGAACCAAAATGTAGTTAGAGCGATTGAAGATGCTGGAGGAGAAGCAATCACAACTCCTTATAACGAATATGCTAGAATGATAGCGGCTCCATATATGAAAAGATGGGTTAAACTTGGTTATTACAAAGAAGCTATGAGTGTTAAAGCTTTAACAACTCTTGTTGCTCAGCTTGAAAAGAAATATTACAAGAGATTTAATGAAGTTTTACAAGAAGATAAGCATGTTTATAGTAATAACTTTAAAGATATTCTTGCTGATTATGGTGTAACTTTATCTCATTCGGGAGAATCATTTGATAATTTAATTAAAATTGATAGTTTAAGTAAAAATTATCCAGATATTTCACTATTTGTGCTTACTAATCCAGCTTTTTGCTGTGCTGGAGCTGTTACAGAAGCTATGTCAAGCAAGGTTGAAGAACTAACAAATATTCCTGTAGTTGCCTTAAATTATGACGGAACAGGAAGTGATCAGAACAAGAAATTGATTCCGTATATTAAATATGCAAGAAATAAAATTGATATGAATGAATCTAAACTTAATGGTTATGTTGTTTTATAACACTCATAAATAAAGACTTATAGGCTTTATTTACTGCGTAAAACACCTTGTGCAGGGGAATTTTATATTTGTTTTACCATTTTATTATGGAAAGGTGGTTGTAGCAGACATCTCTTTATCTAAATACAATGCCAATAAACCAAAAATCGCAATTATTGAAGAATATAAAAACACATATTTTCCGTAAGTTAATCCTGATAATAATGCACCAACAAGCCCTCCTAATCCATAAGAAATACCTGATAAAAACAGCATAGCAATCTTTCGAGCATCTTTGTAAATATTGTATAAATATAAAATTGTAGCAGAATAATAAAGGGCAAAGCTAATTGCATGAAGTGCTTGAGAAAAAAATGAAACATAGATATTTGAAGGAAATATAAATAATAAAAACCATCTTAGTACAGTTATTGATATAGAAAATTTTATAATTTTAACTAATCCGATTTTTAAAATAAAATCCTGAAAATATAAGATTATTACTTCACATATAACAGAAAATGACCATAAATAGCTTACCATATTCATGTTTATTCCGTGTTTTGTTTCGTATATAGTGAAAAAATTATAATATGCTCCAAAACTAATTTGAATTAAAAATACTGAAAGCCAAAAGCCCTTATGTTTTAATAAAGAGAGAGTTGCAGGAGCAGTTTTTACTTTATTTATTGAATTATCTCCATTATTATTACTACGATTTTTATCAAAAAGCATAGTTATTGAAATTAATACAAAAATTAAAGTTGCAAAAATATAAACAAGCAGTATCAATTTGTAATCTTCAGAGAAATTAGATGCAATTAAAGATATAAAAATAAAACCTAAAGAGCCATAAAGCCTTGATTTACCATATTTTTCTTTTAAAATGTTCATGGTTATTAGCTCTGTATAAGGATAAATAATAGTCATACCTATACCCGCTAAAAAATTGCTAAGTAAAAGCCAATAATAATGATTAATGGTAATTAGTAATAGTATAGAACTAGCCAAAGAAGTAAATAAAGCAAAGGCAAATACTTTATCCGTTAATTTAAACTTTTTTAAAAAAACAAATGGTATTGAAAATCTAATTAGGGGAATTGTTGCAAATATGATTCCAATTTGCATAGATGAATATTTGAAATTATCTAATATTTTAGGAAGATAAATCATATATATTCCAATGGTGATATAAAAAAAGAAATAAAACGATGACAACTTTAAAAACATTTTTCTCCCGAAGAGTAAAAGAGAGAGTATATAGATTATTTAAAAAATATCAAATGTTTTTTGGGGATTTTTATTATTAGAGTAGTGGTAGTAATTTTGTTTTCTAATAATTACTGAATTAGAACAATTTTACTCTCTCACCAAAGTAAAAAATTAATAATTACTACAAAATGAAACCAGCAATCTTAAACTTTGCTTTAAGCAATTAACGAAGTAGGCTCATTAAACCTTGACTTTGTTGATTAGCTTGAGCCAACATAGAAGTAGAAGCCTGAGATAAAATCTGAGACTTAGACAACTTAGTTGTTTCTTGTGCAATATTAAGATCTCTGATTCTTGATTCTGCAGCTGTTTGGTTTTCAGATTGAACATCTAAATTAGCCATAGTATGTTCAAGCCTATTAACCCATGCACCAATCTTAGCTCTTTCAGATGAAATTTTTTCTATCGCTTTATCAACTTGAGTTATAGCACTTTTTGCTTCATCAGCATCAGTTACTTGAACTTTGTCAATTTTTAGTGAGTGAGCATCAGATTGCATTATATTAACATTTAGAGTTTGACCTTGGTTTGCACCAATTTGAAAATCAGTTGAATTATTAACAATTTTCATCGTTTCTATTTTAGAACCATATTCACTTTTAAATACGAAATTTTTAGCTTTTGTATCATAAGAAGCTTGTAAGTCATAAGATTGGTCAACCTCTATTTCAACACCATCAACAATATTATGTATAATGTTATCACTAACGGTATCTGTTCCTACAACAGTACCAGATAAACTATCTTTTACTGTTACATCTAGTTCATTTTCTGTAGCATTTTGAGTTTCAGATAATCCTAATGCAGTTTTTAATTGCTCACTACCTGATACAAAAATTCTACCATTTGCTCCAGATACTGCAGACCTAATAACGATAGAACCTTGTTGTGATTCTATAGAACCTGCTGTTGATTCTGTTACAAAACTAACAATATTTTGGTCTAGTGCACTACTGCCTGTAGAAATGCCAAGTCCTCCATCCTCAACACCACTAGTAATTGCATTTCTTAATTTATCTACAACATCATTTAATGAATCTCCACCATCAATATAAACATCAGCTTTGTCACCATAAGCATTATATATTGAAAAAGTTTCTCCATTTTCGCCTAAAATAAATTGTCCATCTGCATTATAAAATCTATCTATATCCTTAAGTGTTGTTGATGCCTGAACATCTCCTCCACCATTTTCTGTTGCTGTAAATGAAGCAGAACCATCAGTTGGTAAAGTACCTGTATCATTTAATGAAAACTTTGCATCAACAGAGCCTAAACTAACATGACCATTTTCTTGATCCATATAAGCAACGCCTAAAGTAGTCATTTTCTCATCTAAAGCACCATTATTGTGAGAGGTAACAACACCCATTTGATATTCACCTGATTTTGGGTCAAAAGCATCAATTCTTGTTAAATCCCCCTCTGTATTATGATACCTTCTTGTAACAGTTGTATCAGCTGTTGTAATATTTCCGCCCACTTCTGAATGAGTCATAGTAAAATCATCACTTAAAGCAGAAAAATCTAATTGATGATTTGTACTATCATAAACAACAGAAACAGCATTAGATAATTTGGTTCCGTCTGAACCAACAACTGAATTGAATTTTGTTATAAAATCTGTTGCAATCTCAGCTTCTGTTTTAGTTGCTGCATCTAAATCCACATCAAAATTGAATATTTCTCCAGCTACATCAATCTGCATAGAGATATTGCTATCTGCACCACTATCGGTAATATCAAGACTGTAATTATTGTAAACAATTCCACCTGCACTAGGATCAGCATTAGCATTATCATTCATTGCAATTAGAATTCTATCTCCTGCTTGGAAATTACCTGGAATACCATCATTAGTGAAAGCATTATTAAAATCCAAAGAATAATAACCATCAGTTGCGGTTTTGTCACTACCACTTCCATCCCAAATATCCTCAACATAAGTCCAGCTATTTCCACCATCAAAACTAACCTTTGCATCAAGGCCTGCATCTCCAATACTACCATCTGTTGTAAATTCAACTAAAGCTGTTGTTCCATGGTGTGAGTTTGAAGAAGTTGTAAATGCTGCATCAGCTGTACTTCCAAGTTTTCCCATTCCAGTTACGAATTGTGCATCCCATATATCATCTGTATTAGTCATACCAAAAACAGTATCATTAGCTGCATCAACACCATCAACTTGAACTTTATAATCCAATGCTTTGTTTTCATTTATTGCATAAAATTTAAGCTCTAAACCGTCTGCTTCTGCTCTAATACTTTCATTTAGCCTATTATCTGCATTAAATGAATCTGCAAGAGCAGTAACTCCAGCTGCTGTCACTGCGGCAACACTACCAGTAAAGGTAATGGTATTATTTGGGTCTCCATCAAGATTAAAATCTAAACTAACTGCTCCAGTATTAGCAATAGTTAAATCTAAATCTAATTTTGCTTCAGTAAAACCTGTTGAACCAGCTTTTAAACTACTTCCCATAATATGATAAATATCATCTTGATATGTTGTTGTAACATCCTGACCGCTAACCGTTTCAAGTCTATCGAGTATCATAGACCCATCACCTTTCTCATCAACAATTAAGTTATAGTTTGAATCTGAAGTTGGGGATGTTGTAAGATTATTAAGATTAGTAAACTCTGCAACTCCTGATTTAGAAGTACGATGTTGTACATCAAAAGTACCTTTTTGGTCAGCATTAAGATTTGTAATATTACCAGTGTTACCACCAGTTGCAGTTTCATCAATTTCTAATGTAAAATCTTTTGATGAATCTTTCATTGTAAAAATTGCTGTTTCTCCACTAATTGTTAAAGTCATTTTACTAGATAAACCTGCATCGGCACCAGCCCCACCTGCTGCTAAAAAAGCAGTTTGTAAATTACTCATTGAAGTGGTTAAGTCATCCTCATCAGCAACAGAATTAACTAGATAATTTACTCCATCAACTTTAAAATCTAAATTAAGAGTTGTTGTATCTCCATTACCACCTGCTCCTAAATTTAAGCTTAATTTATGTTCAGCTGCAGAAGCATTTAAATCTTTACTTTCTACAGATTGAACACCATCTTTAACTCTAAAAATAGAAGATGCTTGAACTTGGTTTGTTCCTGCTTTGGCATTAATTTCTAGTTGGTATTCTCCATCAGAAACCTTACCGTCAGTAAAAACTGCACTCATTTTAGATGTAGAAAAAGATGCAAATCCTGTTGCGTCACCTGTTAATAATTTTTTGGTATTAAATTCTGTTCTTGTTGAAATACCATCAACTTCATCCTTTAAAGCATCAACTTCTTTTTGAACTTCTATTCTATCATTAGAAGTAAGTGTACCATTAGAAGCTTGAACAGCTAATTCTCTCATTCTTTGAAGAATTGAATGTGTTTCGTTTAATGCACCTTCAGCTGTTTGAAGCATTGAAATACCATTCTGAGCATTTTCATTAGCTTTATTAAGACCTCTTATTTGAGTTCTCATTTTTTCACTAATTGCTAAACCTGAAGCATCATCACTAGCTTGATTAATTCTTAAACCAGTTGATAATCTTTTAATTGAAGATGTTTGTGCTTTTGTTGCACCTTGTAAATTTGTTTTAGCAGTTAAAGCTGCCATATTGTTTAAAACTGATAACATAATTTCCTCCATGAAATCATTATTAATAAAATAGCCAAATCCTTTTGACTCTGCTTATTGTAATTAAAATCTAGTTTTTAGATTCTCATTACACATAATAAACTAAATAGTTTCATAAGTTCTCCTAAATTAATAATTAATAAAATTAAATATACTCTTGTTTCCTCCTTATATCACTTCTTATAATTTTTTATTTTATCTCAATAAAGCCATAAGTCCTTGTGCTTGTTGGTTAGCTTGAGCAAGCATAGAAGTTGATGATTGAGCCAATATTTGAGACTTAGATAATTTAGTTGTCTCTTGTGCAATATTTAAATCTCTAATTCTTGATTCTGCTGCTGTTTGATTTTCTTCTTGTGCTCCAAGGTTATTGATTGTATGTTCTAATCTATTAACCCAGGCACCTATTTTTGCTCTAGCTGAAGAAACTTTAATAATGGCATTATCAACTTGAGTAATTGCTTCTTTTGCTTCATCTTGATCTGTAACTTGTACTCTATCTACTTTAAGAGCATGAGCATCAGCTTGCATAATATTTGTATTTAGTGTTTGGCCTTGATTGGCACCAATTTGAAAGTCTGTTGAATTATCAACAACTCTCATTGTTTCTATATGTCTTCCTAAGTCACTTTCAAATACGAAAGATTTACTAGATTCATCAAAAGTTGCTTTAATATCATAATTTTGGTCTATTTCAATATCAACACCTTTAACTATATTGTGCAGTATGTTATCACTTGTAACATCTCTTCCTACAAATTCACCGGTTAATGCATCATTAACAGTAATTTCTAATTCGTTTTCTTCTGCTTTATCTACATTAGAAATTCCTAGAGCTGTTTTTAATGCTTCACTTCCAGAAATAAATAATCTACCATTTGCTCCACTTTTAGGAGAACGAATAACAATTGAGCCTTGTTGAGATTCTGTAGAATTTGGAATAGATTCTTTAACAAAACTAACTATATTTTCATCTAATTCAGAATTGCCGGTACTCATTCCTAGTCCACCATCTACAACATCATTTGTAATTACATCTTTTAATTTATTTACTACATCTCTTAATGAATCACCTCCATCAATATAAACATCAGACTTATCTCCATAAGCGTTGTATATAGAAAATGTTTCTCCATTTTGTCCAAGTATAAATTGTCCATCTGCATTATAAAATCTATCAATATCTCTTAGTTTTGTAGCTGCCTGGACATCTCCTCCGCCATTTTTATTAGCAGTAAAGCTAACTGTACCATCTGTTGGCAAAGTACCTGTTTCAGCTAAAGAAAATTTAGCATCAACAGAACCTAAACTTGCTTGTCCACTAGTTTCATCAAAATAAGATACTTTTAAAGTTGTATTACTGTCATCAAGACTATTATTAGGATGGCTTGTTACTACTCCCATTTCAAATTGTCCTGTTGTTGGATCAAATGCATCAACTCTTGTTAAATCACCATCTGTAGCTTGAAATCTTTTTGTAACAGAGCCATCTGCTGTTGTTATATTTCCACCTGTTTCAGAATGTGTCATAGTAAAATCGTCTTTTAAGGCAGTAAAGTTCATTTTATGTGTTCCTGAATCATAAGAAATACTCATAACATCAGATAATTTTGTTCCATTACTACCAATTTGTGAATTAAAGTTAGAAATTAAATCACTTGCCATTTGGGCTTCTGTTTTGCTTGCTCCTTCTAGGTTTGTATTAAAATTGAATACTTCTCCTGCTACATCAATTTTTAATGATAAATTACTATCTGTAGCACTATCTGTAATATCTAAGCTTGTAGTATTATATGTTGTTGTATCTGGTATAGTATTTGCATTATCATTCATTGCTATCATAACTCTATCACCTGCTTTAAAACTACCAAGTAGCCCGTCATTTGTAAAGGCATTATTGAAATCTAATGAATAATAACCATCTGTTGCTGTCTTATCTGTACCACTTCCATCCCAAATATTTTCTACATAAGTCCAACTACTTCCACCATCAAAGCTTACTTTTGCATCAAGTCCAGCACTACCAATGCTTCCATCTGTTGCAAATTCAATCAATGCACTAGTTCCACTATGGGAATTTGAATTTGCAGTAAATGCGGTATCCGCTGTAGCTCCCAATTTTCCTAAACCTGTTACAAATTGTGCATCATCAACTTCTCCTGCTGCAATTTGAGTAAAAAGAGCTGCATTTGCTCCATCATCTCCAACCATTTGCATTTTATAATCAAGAGCTTTGTGTTGATCAAGAGCATAAAATTTAACTTCTCCTGTCGTTGTACTAGCCTCTGCTTTAATAAACTGATTTAATCTATTATCTGCATTTATTGCATTTGCTAAAGTTACTGCATCAGTATTAGCATCAGCACCACCAAGAGCAACCTGAAAGTTAACTATATTACTAGGGTTGCCATCTAAACTAAAGTTAATTTCAGCATTTCCAGCTCCACCAGCACCAGATAATGTCATAGGATAATCTAAATAAGCTTCTCTTAAACCTGTTGATCCTGCTTGTAGAGTAGTACCAATAATGTGATATATATCATCATCATAAGTTACACCACCATTTGCATCTTGGCCACTTACTGTTTCTAGGTTATCTAAAACCATACTTCCGTCACCCTTTTCATCAACTACAACTTTATAAGAGGCATCACTAGTAGGGCTATCAATTAAATTGTTTAAATTGGTAAATTCAGATATACCGTTTGCAGAACTTCTGTGAGTAACATTAAATAAGCCTTCTTCTCCAACAGCAAGGTTGTTACCCGCACCTGTTTCGTCAACTTTAAAAGTAAAGTCAACATTAGCATCTTTTGCTGTAAAAAGAACAGTATTGCCGTTAATAGTTAAATTCATTTTACTTGATAAACCTGCATCGGCTCCAGCTCCACCTGCTGCAAAAAATGCTGTTTGTAAATTACTTTGAGTTGTTGCTAAGTCAGTACCATCTATATTAGATGTAAAGCCATAGTCAACTCCATCTATTTTTATATTATAATTACCTGTTGTAGTATTTGCTCCGTCAAGAGTAAAACTCATTTTATGTCGAGCTGGAGATGCGTTTAAGTCCTGAGATTCAACAGATTGAACTCCATCTTTAACTCTAAACATTGAAGTAGTTTGAACTTCTCCCTTTCCTGCAATAGCATTAACCTCTAATTGATATTCACCGTCTTTAACATGAGGTCCATAAAAATTAGCTTTCATTTGGCTTGTAGAAAAAGATGCAAATCCTGTTGCATCACCGGTTAGTAATTTTTTTGTATTAAATTCCGTTCTAGTTGAAATACCATCAATTTCATCTTTTAAAGCATCAACTTCTTTCTGAACTTCTATTCTATCATTTGAAGTAAGAGTACCATTAGAAGCTTGCACTGCCAATTCTCTCATTCTTTGTAATATTGATTGAGTTTCGTTTAATGCACCTTCAGCGGTTTGAAGCATTGATATACCATTCTGAGAGTTTTCACTAGCTTTTTTAAGCCCTCTTATTTGAGTTCTCATTTTTTCACTAATTGCTAAACCACTAGCATCATCACTAGCATGGTTAATCCTCAGCCCTGTTGAAAGTCTTTGTATTGATTTGGTTTGTGCATTCGTTGCACCTTGTAAATTTGTTCTAGCCGTTAATGCAGCTAGATTTGTGTTGAATGATAACATAATTTCCTCCATGAAATATTTGTGAAACCGAGTCCGTTCGGTTTAGGAGAATCCTTTCTCCATATTTTGCTTATCGACCATTGTTTTTAAAACTAAAATATTTTTTTTATTTTTTTTATTTTTTTATTTTTTGTGTAGAGACAAGGCAATGCCTTGTCTCTACACAATTTTAATATAATAATAGGAAAATAGATTGCATCTATCCGGATAGTATTACTAAATTTATATGTAATACCTTATTTATGTAAACATTTTTTTGACGAGGTCAATATGTTGAAATATATTTTAATAATGATTATTTTTAGTTCTATTGCTTTTGGTTCAAGAATAAAAGATATTTCTTATGTTAAAGGAGTTAGAAATAATAGTTTAATTGGTTATGGAATTATTGTCGGCCTTGATGGTACAGGTGATGATGATAAAGCTAAATTTACGATTAAATCTTTAGTAAATATGCTTGAAAAAATGGGAGTAAAATTTGATTCGAGGTCTTTAAAGGTAAAAAATGTAGCAGCTGTTATGGTAACTGCTAAGTTACCACCATTTTCAAGAGTTGGTAATAAAATAGATATTGAAGTGTCATCAATTGGTAATGCCAAGTCATTAAGGGGTGGAGTTTTGATTATGACACCATTAAAAGGAGCTGATGGTAAAGTTTATGCTATTGCTCAAGGTAATCTGTCTGTTAATGGTTATTCTGTTAAAAGTGGGAAAACAAAATCTAAGGCAGTTAAAAATCATTTAACTGTAGGCAGAATTCCTAATGGGGGTACTATAGAGAGAGAGTTAAAAAATTCTATTTTAAATAAATCATATTTAGATTTAATTTTAAAAAATCCAGATTTTACAACTGCATATAGATTAAAAAAAACAATTAATGAACAATTTGGTGAAAATTTGGCAAAAGCAATAGATAGTAATACCATAAGGGTAGTTCTTCCTGTTAGTTTAAAGGAAAATCCTATAAAATTTATTGCAATAGTTGAAAATTTAGATGTAAAAGTTGATACTCCTGCGAAAATTGTAATAAATGAAAGAACTGGTACAATTATTATAGGTAAAAATGTAACAATTTCTTCTGTAGCTATTTCACATGGTAATTTAAATATTATTGTTGAAGAAAATGAAACCCTTAGTCAGCCTTCGGCTCTTAGTTTTGGAACAACTGCTAAAACTAAATCAACTAAAATAAAAGTAAAGGAAGATAATGCTGATTTTAGTTTATTACAAGATAAAGTTACTTTAGAAGATTTAGTTAAAGCTTTAAACTCTCTTGGTGTTTCAACTAGAGATATGATTTCTATTATTCAAGCCATAAAAGCTAGTGGAGCATTACAGGCTGAGTTGGAGATTATATGATAAGTAAGAATATGTTGACAGAGCTTATTGGTAAGGATAAGACGATGTCCTATTCTACTACGAAGGCAACAGTTCATTCAGAGATAGGAAAACATAAGTCTTCTGCTAAAGATGAAAAAATTAAAAAAGTAGCAAAAGATTTTGAATCTTTATTAATAGGTGAAATATTTAAAGTAATGAGGAAATCTATTCATAAAACAGAACTAACTAAAGGTGGGTTTGGTGAAGATATATTTGAGTCTATGCTTGATGGAGAAATGTCTAAAAATTTAGCACAAAGAGATATGCTTGGTATATCAAAAATGCTTGAAAAGGAATTGCTTGGAAAAGCAAATAATACTATTCAAAAAAGTAGAAATTCAATATTACCAGCAATAGGTAGAATAACTTCTAAATTTGGAATGAGAGAGCATCCTATTACACATAAATTAAGCCATCATGATGGTGTTGATATCGCCTTAAAGGAAGGTACTCCAATAAAAGCTAGTTTAGGTGGCAAAGTTGTATTCTCTGGTAAACAAAATGGATATGGAAATGTTATTATTGTTAAAAATGGTGAATATGAAATGGTTTATGCTCATTGTTCAAAATTATTGTTTAATAAGGGAGATAATGTAAAAAAAGGAGAAAAAATAGCTCTTTCTGGAAATACAGGTCGTTCAACAGGCCCTCATTTACACTTTGAAGTAAGGCATAAAGGTAAAGCTATAGATCCATTTTCTCTATTTTAAAAAAAAAGGGGCGAAAAGCCCCTTTTTTTTAGTCATACAATCTTATTACATATTACTATTTCTTCTTAAAAAAACCTTTTACTGCATCTACCGCTTTATTTGCAACTTCGCTTGCTTTATCAGCAACATCAGATGCAACATTACTAGCTAGCTCAAGAGCAGATTTGTCTTCTATCTTAGCTTGTGCAGATGCTAATCTAGCAATAGGCACTCTAAAAGGAGAACAGCTAACATAATTTAATCCTGTTTTATAGCAGAACTTAACACTTGATGGTTCTCCACCATGTTCACCACAAATACCAACTTTTAAATTAGGCTTACTACTTCTACCTTTATCTGTAGCCATTTCAACTAATTGACCAACACCAGTTTGGTCTAAAACTTGGAAAGGATCATTTTTATAAATACCTTTTTTTGAGTATTCAGAAATTAATGCAGCAGTATCATCTCTTGATAAACCAAATGACATTTGAGTTAGATCATTAGTTCCAAATGAGAAAAATTCAGCATGTTCTGCGATTGCATCAGCAGTTAGTGCTGCTCTTGGAATTTCTATCATTGTTCCAACCATGTAATCAATTTTATTGTTTCTTTCCTCAAAAACTTTTTCTGCAGTTTCTCTAATTATTTTTTCTTGAGCTTTAAATTCTTTTACTTCACCTACAAAAGGAATCATTATTTCTGGTTTTGCTGTAATTCCTTTTTCTTTTAAATTTAATGCAGCTTCTATAATAGCTCTTGTTTGCATTTCTGTAATTTCAGGATATGTATTTCCTAATCTACAACCTCTATGGCCTAACATTGGATTAAATTCTGCTAATGAATCAACTTTTTCTTTGATATATTCAATAGATTTACCCATTTCATCAGCCATTTCTTTTTGGTTTGCTTCTTCATGAGGAACAAATTCATGCAAAGGTGGATCAAGTAATCTAACTGTTACAGGTAAGTCATGCATAGCAGTGAAAATACCTTCAAAGTCTTCTCGCTGAATAGGAAGTAATTTAGCTAACGCAACTTTTCTACCTTCTAAGTTTTCAGCAAGTATCATTTCTCTGATAGCTTTAATTTTATCACCACCAAAAAACATATGTTCTGTTCTACATAAACCGATACCTTGTGCTCCAAAAGCTCTAGCAACTTTACTATCTTCAGGCGTATCAGCATTTGTTCTTACTAACATTGTTGCATATTTATCTGTTAGTTTCATCAGTTTGCCAAAATCTCCACCTACTTCAGGGTTAACTGTAGCCACTTTACCATCGTAAATTTCACCAGTAGAACCATTTAATGAGATGAAATCACCTTCTTTATATGTTTTATCTCCCATTGTTAAAGTTCTTTCTTTATAGTCAATTTTTATTTCACCAGCACCAGAAACACAACATTTTCCCATTCCTCTAGCAACAACGGCTGCATGACTAGTCATGCCACCTCTTGCTGTAAGAATACCTTGTGCTAAATTCATTCCTTTTAAATCTTCTGGAGATGTTTCAATTCTAACTAATATAATATCTTCTTTTTTATCTTCAACCCAAGCTTCTGCTTCATCTGAAAAGAAAATAATTTTACCTGTTGCTGCACCTGGGCTTGCAGGAAGGCCCTTACCCATAACACTAGCTGAGCTTAAAGCTTCTTTAGCAAATACAGGGTGAAGTAATTCATCTAATTTATTAGGTTCAACCCTCAGAATGGCTGTTTTTTCATCAATCATACCTTCATCAAGCATGTCCATAGCCATTTTAACCATTGCGGCACCAGTTCTTTTACCGGTTCGAGTTTGTAAGAACCATAATTTACCATCTTGAATAGTAAATTCTAAGTCTTGCATATCAGAATAATGGTTTTCTAGTTTAGTTTCTAATGAAGATAATTCTGCATAAGCCTCTGGCATTGCTTCTTCTAGAGAAGGGTAGTTTTCTTTTCTATCTTCTTCTGTAACGCCTGCTAATTTAGCCCATCTTTTTGAACCTTCAAGAGTAATTTGTTGAGGTGTTCTGATTCCGGCAACAACATCTTCACCTTGAGCATTAATTAAATATTCTCCGTTAAAAATATCTTCACCGGTAGCAGCATCTCTTGTAAAAGCAACGCCTGTTGCACTATCTTCGCCCATATTTCCATAAACCATAGCTTGAACATTTACTGCTGTTCCCCATTCTTCAGGAATTTTATTCATTTGACGGTAGTATATAGCTCTATCTGTGTTCCAAGAATCAAAAACAGCCATTACTGCACCCCAAAGTTGATCCCATGGATCTTCTGGGAAATCATGTCCAGTAAACTTTTTAACCACATCTTTAAAATCTAAAACGAGTTGCTTTAGGTCGTCAACTGATAATTCATTATCATTTTTAACGCCTGCTTTTTTCTTAGCTTTTTCTAAAACAAGTTCAAATGGGTCTTTATCATCCATACCTTCTGGTTCAACACCTAAAACAACATCACCATACATTTGAACAAATCTTCTGTATGAATCCCAAGCAAATTCAGGATTACCTGATTTAGTAGCAAGCCCTTCAACAGCATCATCATTTAAACCAAGGTTTAATACTGTGTCCATCATTCCAGGCATAGATACTCTTGCTCCACTACGAACTGATACTAAACATGGATTTTCTTGAGAACCGAATTTCGTTCCCATTAAATCTTCTATATTTTTAATTCCTGCTTTAACATCTTCCATAAGTGCTTTAACAACAGCATCTTTTCCATGCTTATTATATTCTGTACAAACTTCGGTTGTAATTGTAAAACCCGGAGGAACAGGAACTCCAACTAAGTTCATTTCAGCTAAATTAGCACCTTTTCCACCAAGCAAATTTTTCATCTCTGTTTTACCTTCGGCAAGACCATTACCAAAAGTATAAACTCTTTTTCTGTTTTTCAACATAATTTCTCCTAAAAAAACAAAACAAAAATTACGGTATTAATATAACAGAAATGAGTAATAAACTCAATGTTTATTTGATTTATTTGTGAATTATCTCCGGTTATCTTACTACTAGTTTACTAATAATGCTTATTTATTTAACATATTTTAGGATAACTCAAACCAACTGACTTTTCCTATAATCTTAAAGTTAAGTTTTTGAGTAAGGGATAATGAATTTTTATTTTTGATAATAACATATACAAATGGTATTTTTTTATTTTCAATAAGTTTATTTATTAAATATTTAGTAATTTTTTCACCATAACCTTTGCGTCTGTAGCTTTTTAATGTATGAAAAAATCCCATTGCTCCATCATCTTGGGTTATAATCCAGGAGATTAGCTTGTCTCCAATAAAATAACCAACTGATTCTCCATCTTTTATGCGAGTTTTTACATAGTCTAAAGAATATTCTGATTTATAAGGCCAAAAATCATTAACTATATTTGTATTTGAAATAGTTAAAGGAGGATATTTTTTTATAGTAAAAGCTTTATTTTCTAGATAAGCAAGTTTATAACAATTTTCTTGCCATATTATTTTTTTGTTGTTTGCAATTATATTTACAAATTCAGTATTTGTAGCAGCAAAATATTTTTCATTTTTAATAAAGGGTATAAAATCTTTTAATTCATTAATGTCATTAGCAGACAAGTGTACCCAACCCTCTGAGCGATTTTGTTTTATTGCTACACAATTTTTGTAAATTTCAATTTCAGAAATTTTATTATCATTTAGTAAATTAATCATTGCACAATTTAATATTTTATCTTTATATAATATTTTAAGAGCTTTTTCTTTTAGTTTAGAATTTATTATTTGCATTTTAATTCCTAAATCATAAATATTTTAATAAACTCGGTTTCTATATGCTTCAATAAAGTTTATTATTTTGGTGTTATTAGATTCTAAAGCATAGGTAAAAGCATTTTTACCTTTTTTATCTTTTATATTTGGATTTGCTTTGTTTCTTAGTAGTGTTTTGACTGCATCTACATTTTGAATTTTTATTGCTGAAATTAATGGAGTCGAGCCGTCGGTTAATTGATTATTTATATCTAGTTTTAATGTTATTGTAAAATCTAAAATCCAAGGATTTTTTGAAAAGACAGCTAGATTAATTGAATTTGAGTTCATACTATTTTTTTGACTAATATTACAATGCTTTTTTACCAGTAATTTTAATATTTTTAAATTATTACCATAAGATGCTTCAAGAAAAGCAGAGCTATTGGTTTGGGTTGTTAAATTTAAATCAGCTTTATTTTCAATGAGAAACTTAGCTATTTTAAAGTAATTATTATATATTGCAATCATTAGAGGAGTGTAACCTATTTTAGTTTGTAAATTAATTGTTTTAGTTGTTGTTAATAATTTTACAATGTTAAAATATCCATTAAATGAAGCAATATATAAAGGAGATTCCCCTTGGCTATTAGAAATTGTAATATCTGCACCCGCTTTAATTAGTTTTCTAACAAAATCTTCTCTTCCAAAATAAGTGGATAGAGCTAATGCTGTATAACCCATAATATTTTTACTGTTTAATATCGTTTTGTTTCTTATAAATATATTGAAATACTTATTATTATTTGTATAAATTGTTTGTAGTAAAGGTGTGATACCATTTTTATTAACGATATTAGTATCTGCACCTTTTTTAATAAGATAATCTATAATTTTATTGGATTTTGTTGTAAATGAATACAGTAATGGACTACCTAAATTAAAATCTTTTTTATTTATATTAGCTCCTTTATTTAATAAAAACTTTACAAAGTCTAATTTTGTATTGTTGCTTAGAGCTGCAATTAAAGGTGTTATTCCTGTTGTTAAATCTTGGTCGTTAACATTGGCACCTAAGTTTATTAACTTTTTAGCTATATCCCATTGTCCATCATATATAGCAAGTACTAAAATAGGGGTTCCATTATTACTTCTTATAGAAAAATCTACTTTGTAATCTAATAAATAATCTATAATGTTCCAATATTTATTAGTTAGAGCTGTTAGTAGTGGAGAGTATCTATATTTATCTAGTATTTTAGGAGATGCCCCATGTTTGATTAAAGCTTTTATTGCATCTATGTTATTCATTGTAATCGCTTTTAATAGATAAGTCATTCCATTTGATAATTTTCTATTTAAGTCTTCTTTACCATTTTTTAGATATAAATTTAATATTTTATTATTATTATACGAAAGAGCAATATAAATTGGGGTTTCATTATTTAAGTCTAGTCCATTAAACATAAAATCCTTTTTTATAAAAAAATTTATGAAATCTATGTTTCCTATTTCTGTGAGCCATGAATATATTTGTACTTCATATTTTTTATCATCTGGGTTTATCTCTTTATTATATATAATTTTTAAAAGATCTTTTTTGTTAATATCTTCTATCCTTTTAGAAACTTTATTTTCTACTATCACTTTAAATAATTCAAAATTACCTTTCCTTAGAGGAATTTGTGTAGTTGTGATATTATTAACATTATAACTATCTAATATTGCTCCATTTTTAATTAACCATTTAACCATTTTTGAGTTATTTTTTAATAATGCCAACATTACTGCAGAGGTATTTAAATTATTTGCTTCATTAATATCAATGCCTTTCTTAAGTAAATATTTAGCAAATTCAATATTTCCTTTCATTGCAGTTAAATTTAGTAGTGTGTTACCATCCATGTCTTTTTCTGAAACATTTGCTCCATTATCAATTAATAATTTAGCTATTTCCCACTCTCTATTTTTTATTGCAATAAGTATTGGTTTAATTTTATCTTTTCCTACTTTATCAGGTGAAACTCCGTTTTTTAATAAAACTTTAACTATTTTGGGGTTATAGCTTTTTATTGCTTGAGTTAAGTAGGTTTCATGTTCGTTATTGATTAAGTTTAAATTAATTCTATTTGAAGATATTAGCTCTAAAGCAGATTGTATACTGTTATAAGAAATTGCATGGGATAATGCGGTATTTCCACTTTTATCTTTTAAATTTAAATTTGCATTGTTTTCAATAAAAAATTTTACGATATTATAATTATTTTTAGATGCAGCAATCATTAATGCTGTTTTATTATTGAATTTCTTATCAATAAAAATACCATGGTTTATTAGATATTTTACAATATCTAGATTTCCTCCTTCAGAGGCATAAGTTAAAATATCTATGTCTAAATCTTTTGAATCTCTAAAAATTGCACCTTTTTTTATCAGTAATTTAAATATATCATAGTTTCCATATTTTGCAGCAATATGTAATGGAGTTTCTTTTAATTTATTTTTTAAATAAAAATTATATGATTTGTTTTTCAATAAGTAAGAAACGAGTTCTGTATTTCCACTTCCTATCGCGTACACTAAGCATGAATTACCATTTTTATCTAAGTTGTATAAATCAAGATTTAATGACTCTAAATATCTAAATATATTTATTTTACCTGATATTGAGGCCATAAAAAGAGCATTTTGAAGTTTAGTATTTTTTACAAAAATATTTGCCTTATGTTTTATTAATAATTTTAGTGTTTCTAGATTAGAATAATATGATGCAAGCAAAAATGGAGTATTTCCTTGATTATCAATTGCTTCTAAATTTTTATCATATTCTAATACTTTTTCTATAATTTTTATATTTGAACCTTTTACTGCAAAGTGCAAAAGAGTATTATTATCTTTATCTCTTAAGTATGGGTTTGCCCCTTTTTTTAACAATACTTCAAAACTGTTATAATCTCCACTTTCAGCGGCTTTCATTAGTAATGTTTGTTGATTTATATCAAGGTGATTTACATTATTTTTATTTATGCTTTCTAGATTTTTATAATAGGAGCTTTTTAATATATTATTTCTATATTTAGAGCTTTTTAAGTTGTGGTTTCCACAGCTTAAAAAGAAAATTAACATAGAAAATAAAACAACTAATCTCTTTTTTAATTTCATGTTTTTCCTTATTAAAAGTTTTAAGTAATCTTAGAATACAAATTTTTTACTATCATAAAAATCTTGCCAAAGTTTTTCTTTTTTTCCTCTCTTTTTAACAATAGCATTAAAATAATTTTTTAAAACAGATATATCATCATAATTGTCCTTTATTAAACTTCCAGATATATTTCTTGCAATGTGTAGAGGAGAAATATTTCCTTTATCGTAATAATGAGCATCAAGTGCTGCTAAATAGAAAACAGAAACTGCTTCAGCTGTAGATATAGTGGAGTTCATTTTCTCTAGCTTTTCACCATTTTTACCTACGCCATTTCTAAGTTCACTAAATGTTATTGCAAGCATTTCTACTAAGTTATTATTTATTTCTATGTTTATATCGTTATAGGATAATAATTTCTTACTTTCTTTTTTTATGATTTCTGTTTCAAGCTTCAAGTTGTCAATGGGTTTAACTGTTTCAAAGTTAAATCTTCTTTTAAGTGCAGAGCTCATTTCATTAACTCCTCTATCTCTAGAGTTTGCTGTTGCAATAATATTGAAACCTTTTTGTGCAAATAATGTAGAATCTGTTTCTGGGATATTTAAAACTTTATCACTCATAATGCTTATTAGTGTATCTTGTATTTCAGATGGAACTCTTGTGATTTCTTCAAATCTTGTAATAACACCTTTTTCCATGCCTACATAAATAGGGGAGGGAATTAATGCTTCTGGTATTGGCCCTTTTGACAGTAAAAGGGAATAGTTCCAACTATATTTAATACTATTTTCTGTAATACCTGCTGTTCCTTGGATAGTATTTTTACTGTTTCCTGAAATTGCAGCAGTAAGTAGTTCACTTAACATTGTTTTGGCTGTTCCAGGTTCACCTATTAGCATTAAGCCTCTATTACCAGTAAGAGTTATAATTGCTCTTTCTATAAGTGAGTCATTACCAAAATATTTTTGTTCAATAATAATTTCCTTTTCTTTTTTATCAACTTTATATTTTAATTTTTTTCCATTACTTCCTAGTATGAATGTTCTTACCATTTTAGGGGATAGTTTAAAAAAGCTTGGTTTAGGATAATTATCGTTTTGAGCTAATGCTTCGAGCTCATCTTTATAAATAAGCTCCATTGGAGGCTTTATTATATGTAGGTCTTTTTCCATTTTATCCTTTAATTTTTTTATAATATTTTTTAGCAAAAGTTAATACTTTTTTTATTTTTGCAACGGTAATCTTATAATGTTTTGCAACATTTATTATTGCTGAATTTAATGAAATATGTTTGTTCCTTTTAAATTCTTGTGATATTTGTGCTAAAATTTGATAATCATATTGAAGCAAATAGTGTTTTATACCTTTTTTTTGTAGATTTTTTTTAGACAGATAATCATTAAATTTAACATTTAACTTAACTGATTTGTCTTTTAGTATTGCTTCGTAGTTAGCAACTACCCCTGAAAATCTTTCAACATACATATGTTTGATATCTACAACTATATGTTTTCTTTTTTTCATATATTTATTGGTAAATTCTTCAAGAAATGCTTTTAATTCTTTAGCTCTTAAGTTATATGGAATAGATATTTCATAATAAATATAATTATCACCTGTTTTTTTTATTTTTTTATTTTTATTTATTCTAAAATTTAAACCTAGTAACGACTCACCTTCTGCTGACTTATGATTATTAAAATCATCTGCAAATTTTATTGTTTTATCCATTAATATGTCAAGATTTGCAGGGTCTCTATAATCTTCTATGATACAAGATGTCATTAATATTGAAATTATAATAAATATGAAATAATTATTTTTTATTGTTTTCTTGTCGTTTAACAAATTCATTTATTATTACTTTATCCTCATTACTTATGTTCGTGAATTTTATACCCATTTGACCATTGTTTACCCATGCAATAATTCCTTCAGCATAAGCAACCTTATTATTTAGTTCCGGAAAATGTAAGTCTACATATACTTCTGTTCCTACTTTTTCAAGTTGTGTTGCTATTATTTTAACTCCACCAACACTTACATCAATTATTTTCTGAAACATTAAAACTTCATTTCCTGTATAATCAATATATGCTTCACCGGATATTCGAACATGTTGTCTCTTTTGATTGTTTTCTGTCATTTTTTAGTCTCCACATAGATAGAAAGGGTCATATCTTTTTATTTTTTTACAAAATTTATTTGCTTCTTTTTTATTTCCTATTAATGAATAAGTGTTTTCTATTTTTATTAATAATGAAATATTTTTATTGTTCTTTTTGTATAGACCTAGGAATACTTTAATAGCTTTATTGTAATGTTTTCTTTTTAGTAATCTTATAGCTTTCATATTTAATGCATTTTCTTCTGATGTGAAACCTAAAGATATCTTAATCTTTCTAAGTTCTTTATTTCCAGCATCTCCTAATCCTGCAGGTAAAATAAAACTTGGTTCATTGTTTTGTGCAACATCTGAATCTTGATTATTATCTTCTGACTGAGGCATTGACTCAGGATGTCTAGGACGAGGCACCACCTCATCCTTACGAGCGAGAGCATTCTTTTTTAGATAGATGATTTCTACTTTTTCATTAGAGGCAAGATTTTGCTGTTTTATTTTTTTTACTCTTGTATAAATTTTATCATCAATCTTCAAAGAGTTGATGTTATCTTTTTTAAAGGTTACATCTCTTAAGTACTCAAATTTATCTAATTTATCCTCTTTAACAAATAATTTTAATTTTTTACCATTTATATTTCCTTTCATTAAATGATATAAAATGTATTGTTCACCTTCAAATTCTTGTTTAATTATTCTGAAAACAGATATCTCATTTTTATTTTGTGAAATAGTTGCTTTATTGCCCGATCCCATTGTATTTACTTTCCAGTCACCAATATAAGAGTTTGAAAGTAAGATTGTTGTCAATGAGAAAAAAATTACCATTATCAAGTATTTCATTGCTCACTCCAAAGATATATACCCTAATGATATCGTAATAGCTATAGAAAAATCAAATAAATTATCACAAAATGTTAAATATTGTCATTTTAAAGAAATAACTTACTATTTTATAGAGTATAAAATAGTTTTTAGTTGCTTTTTAGGGATTCGAGAACCTAAAAAAGAAGCTGTGCCATTTTTGTTTTTCCATATAGCAACAGAAAAACCTTTTTTATTTTGTATAAAATATGTTCTATTTTTAATTTTTAGTTTTTCAAATTTGGAAATGGAATCTAATTTATTTATATTTTTATATAATAACTTGTGACCTCTATAGTGGTAATAAAGTAAGGGCTTTTTTTTATTAAAGGCCAAACCTAATGGGGTTATCTTTATTTTATTTTTATCAAATTGCAATAATTTAAATTTTTTATAGTTATGATACTTTATCCATTTTGATAGTTTTGTTTCATTATTTGACGCTATTTTTATGTCTTTTTTCAAATCTAATTTATAATCATTTGATAATGTAGAGTAGCCCATAGAAATTTTTGATATAAAAATAACTGATATAAATAGGGCTGCTATACTTGCCATTCCTTTTGTTGTAAAAAAATTGTAATTAATTGAAAATTGTTTTTTATTATTAAGAATTCTTTCTCTTAACTCAGAAGGTGCTTTTGGCATTGTTTTTTTTACTTCTGATTTTAAAAATTTATGAAATTCTGATTCATAATTATATAAATTTCTACAAGTAACACAAGATTTTAGATGTTCTTCAACTTCCAAATACTCTTGTTCTGTAAGTTCATTATCTAGATAATTATATAGAAACATTTCAACCGTTTTACAATTCATATTATCCTACCAATTTTATAATTTTGTTGATATTTTTATTTGTTTTCTTATCTTCTTTTAATATACCCATTTCTTGAGCTCTTGCATATAATTTACTTTGAAGTTTTTTTCTTGCTCTAAATAATTGACTCATTACTGTTCCCATTGGAGCATCTATTATTTCTGAGATTTCTTTATAGGAAAACTCATATACATCTGCATATAAAATCATCATTTTAAAGTTATCGGGAAGAGAGTCTAGTTCCTTATAAATATCTTCACCTAATTTTTTGAAAAAATATTTATTTTCAGGAGAGCGATTTTCCTTTTTTACGCTATCTTCAAGCCAATTATAGTAAACACTTTCATTGTCGTTAAAATCCATAATTAAATTTTCTCTTCGTTTTTTTCTGTAATCATTTATAAATGTATTTGTTAGGATTCTAAACAACCATGCTTTTAGGTTTGTATCTTCTTTAAATTTTTTATAGTAGCGAAATGCTTTTAGATATGTCTCTTGGACCAAATCAGAGGCTTTTGATTCATCTCTTGTAAATTTAAGAGCCAAGTAATATAAATTGTCCATATATCTTATCGCTTCTGTTTCAAACTTCTTTCTTTTATTATTAAACAAAATAATACCTCCTTCTATAATCAATATAAAATCAATTATCATATAGTAAACAAAGTATGACGATTTTTATTTCATACTCATTTATATATTAACAATAAAAAAAAAATTTGCAAGATTCTTGATTGAATGGTAAAAAGAATGTTTTAGAGTTTCATGCTTAGATATTTTTATATTTTAGTTTTTAGTTTATATTTATCTCCAAATTTATGTTTTAGTAATTTAACAGATAATAATGACCCAAAAAACATAGTCAAGAAAAAAGATAATATCTTTATTTTAAGTAGTAGTAGAAATACAATTAATAATTTATTTAAATATTCAATACAAGGAATGGATTATTTATTTTCATTTGGTTATGGTTATAATTCAGATAAAACTTCTTATATAGATTTTAAAATAGGTCCATTATTTGAAAAGTATAGTGATGAAATTTATAATTGGGATATCAATGCGAATATAATACTACCAAATACAGAAAAAAGATTTCACTTGTTTATGAATAATCTGGAAACAAAATCTGATAATACGAGTTATTCTAAGTCTAAGGATATGGAAAAAAAACAAACATTTATTTTAGGTTTACAATTTACTAAAACTTTTTTTAGTTATTTTACTCCGGGTATTTCACTTGGAGCAAAATTTAATTCATTTTATCCTGACCCTTTTTTAAGATCTTCTTTAAGAATAAAAATAAATCCAAGTAAAAGTTGGAGTATTAAATTAGGCGATTCTTTATATTATTTTTACTTTTATAAAATAGAAAATAAAGCTTATTTAAATTTAACTTACTCAATTAACAAGAGAACTGAAATTATAAATTACAATAATTATCGTTATCGGGAGTATTTTAAATTACATGAAATAAAAAATGGACTAGGAATTTATCATATAATTTCTAGAACAATGATGCTAAATTATGAAATGGAAGTTTTAAGAAAAAAAGATAGGTTATTTTCTCTTGATATCTCATACTATTATATAGGTTCAACATTTAAGCATATTTTTTATAGTGATTGGTTATATTATGAACTGAAGCCGGGATTTTATTTCAAGACAGAAAATAATTTTAATATTAGTCCAAGAATTTTACTATATTTTGGTATTATTTTCAGGAGTGAATAAAAATATTGAATTAATTGTTAAGAAATACTATATTCAACTATAGTTTTTTATTGGAGTATTTATGGAGAAGAAAGAGATTTTCAACAAAGTTAAAGAGATTTTTAAAATTGAATTTACTGATTATAATAAGGAGATAACAATGAATACAACTTTTGATGATATAAAGGGGTATGAATTAAATAAAAAAGAATTCCTTTTACAAGTAGAGGAGTTTTTTGAAATTAAAATTGCTCCTAGAAATTTAGTTAAAATTAATATGATAAAAGATTTAGTTGAACATTTATATAGAATTGTTTAATTTACTCTTCTTTACTTTCTAAATCTTCTTTTTTTCTAAATTTTTCAAGTAATATAACAAGAAAGATACTAAATAAATAAAGAATTATTAATGGTGCTGCCATTAACACTTGAGACATTATATCGGGTGGCGTTAATACTGCTGCTGTTAAAAAAATTAAAACTAATGCAAATTTAAAAAACTTAATTAACCCTCTTGATGAAATGATTCTCAAAAAAGCTAACATTAATAAAACAAGTGGTAATTCAAAAATAATACCAAAACCGAGAAGCATTTTTGAAAATATTTTAAAGTATGCATCCATGGTTAATATTGGTGTTAAACCTGTTTTTGCAAAGCTTAACGCAAAATCAATTATAAATGGAAAAACCAAGAAATAACCACTTAATGCTCCTCCAACAAATAAGATTGTTGCAAATATTACTATAGGTATAATAAAATGAGATTCACTTTCTTTAAAAGCAGGAGCAAAAAAACGCCACATAAAATAGAATATAAATGGAAACGATATGAATAATCCTGTCAATAGTGCAACTTTTAAATATATTAAAAATGGTTCAAATGGACCTTGGTAATACAAAGGGGATTTCTCAACAACAGAACCTAAATGTAATTGTATGGTATGAGCAATATTTGTTAATTCTGCTTTAGGTAAACTAGGAGAAATTTTATGTAGTAATGATACTAAATCAATTTCTGTTAAAGGCTTTGTGTTTAATTGAGGGAAATGTGCATCAATAGGCTTTCTTAATATATTGAATATATCCTCAGCCCAACTCCACGATATTAAAAATCCTACTAATAACGATAGAGATGAATACTTTAATGCCTTTCTTAAATCTTTGAGATGTTCTGTAAATGTGAGCTCTTGATCTCTCAACTTACTTTCTTATACCTAAATCCTTGATTAACTTTTGGTATCTTTCATTAGATTTACCTTTTAAATAAGTAAGAAGTTTTTTTCTTTTTGCAATCATTTTAAACAAACCTTGACGAGAATGATAATCGTGCTTATGTAATTTAAAATGTTCTGTTAATATTTTTATCTTAGTTGTTAATATAGCAACTTGAACTTCTGGTGAACCTGTATCACCTTCATGTTGTTTAAAGTGATTAATGATAATTTCTTTTTCTTCTCTTAACAATGCCATTTGTACTCTCCATATATTCTACAAACAAGACCCGTAATATAATCTATTTGTATTAAATTGTCAAGAGTAATTATACAAAAGTTAAACAAATTTTAAGTTTCAGTTACAAATATCAAACAAGTGATATACTAAAAACCAGTAAAACGCTGTAATTTGCTTAACTTTTCAAGTGAAAATGCGATAAGAGAGAGTATATGTATTCACTTTGGTGAGCAGTTGAACGACAGTATAAAAGACAAATTTATTTGGCTTTTATACTCAAACACTATCCTTAATCCATATATAAAATATATTTATAAAGTAACATAAATTGAGCCAAACTACCTAGTAATACAAAAATATGCCATAATTCATGAAAACCAAAATATTTAAAATCAGGTTTTTTAATTGTATAAATTATTGCTCCAATAGAATAAAATGCTCCTTCTATTAAAAGCCAATCTAATGCACCGCTTGAAATGGACTTAGATAAAGGGTAAATCGCAATAAGTACAAGCCAACCCATAAATAAGTAAAGCCCAACATATAACTTTCTAGGCATATCTAGCCAAAATAATTTTAAAAATAATCCTATAATTGTGATTCCCCACGCTACACCAAATAAGCTCCATCCCCAAGCTCCTTTTAAGCCAATTAAGGTGATAGGAGTATAACTTCCTGCTATCATTACAAAAATCATAATGTGATCAATTTTTCTTAAAGTTTTTAATGTTTTAGCACCTACACTTGCCCAATGATAAACTGTACTAGATGTGTAAAGCATAATCATACTTGCTGAAAATATAGAAAATGATACAACATGTAAGGTTTTCCCCATTTTTACAGCAGGAACTACTAATATAGGCAAAGAGGCTATCGCAAACAGTATTCCAATAAAATGTGTTGCTCCATTCATCGGCTCTCTTAACTTCATAAATATCTCTCAAAATAAATAAACAATACCATTAAAATTATATTAATACTATTTAACAATATGTCAATAAAAAAGATTGATTTATTCAATAAAACTTCCCTAAAACTCAGGATTTATACTTTTCTTATAGATTATTGTAAAAAAAGATTGATTTATTATATAAAATTTTATATAATAACGAGTTTTAATGGAGGGATAATGGCAAGAGTAACTGTAGAAGACTGCCTAGTGAAAATACCAAATAGATTTGCATTAGTAATTCTTGCAACACAAAGAACAAGAATGTTGCTTAGAGGAGCTGATCCAAAAATTGAAAGTGATAATAAATTTCCTGTTATTGCTCTTAGAGAAATCGCAGCAGGTTATGTAAGATTTACAAGAGATGTAGAAGAAGAATTAAAAGAAACATTTGATGAATTTAAAATCTCTTATTACTACCCAAAAGAAAAGAATACCGATGAAGTTTCAGGATTAACTCTTATTTAGTATTTTCTATTTTTATTTTTAAATAATTTGCAATTTCAGTATTATTTTCGTCTATAGCAATTTCAAAACTATTTTTTCCATTATTATTTTCTTGTGTAATATCAGCACCAGATTCAACAAGTACTTTTACTATTTCAAGGTTTTTGCTCATTACTGCACTCATTAAAGCGGTCCAGTTGAAGTTCGTTTTAGTGTTTACATTTGCTCCATAACCTAGAATAAGCATTACTGCATCGAGTTTTCCTGATTTAGCAGCACTCATTAATGTAGTCCAACCATCTCTATTTTGGGAGTTCATTTTTATACCTATAGAGTCTAAAAATGTCATCATTTCAATATTTCCTTTTTCTGAAGCAATTATCATTAAATTTGATTTGTTTTTATTTTTTCTCCAAAATTTAGGCATTTTAGTTTTAATATATTTAAGTATCTCTAAATTACCTCCTAACACAGCAAATTGAATTATTGTATAACCTTCATATAATCCTTCTTCTATTTTAAATTTGATATGAACTTTATAGGTTTCTATTAATTTTTTGAAATTTTTATAATCCCCATTTTCTGTAACTATTGAAATTAAATTTCTACCATTAAAGTTAAATTTATTAAGTTTTGCTTTATTTTTTAATAATTCATTAAAAACTTTATATCTTTTATTTAAATAAGCAATTATTATTGGTGTATTATCTAAAGAATCAGGTTCATTAATATCATTTATTTTATTTTTTATTAACCATATAGAAATATCATCGTAACCTTTTCTTATGGAATATATTAAAAAACTATCTGTTTTATTTATTTTTTTATTTAACTTATAACCTTTTTGGTGAAATTCTTTTAAATCTTGTAAACGCCCTCTTTCTATTGCTTCAAGAGGTGTTTTAGCTTTACAAGATGATAATATAATTAATAATATTATTAAAAATATATATAAGATTCTTTTAATTTTCATAACAACCTTAAAAATAAGTTCCTATACCTATATAATAATTAAGGTACAAACTAGTTGTATTTTTACCATTTATTAAGAAACTAGTAAAGTTATTATATGTATAAAGCCTTAATAAATTAAATAAAGAGAATTCTATACCTATAGAGATAGATATTCCTAAGTCAAAATATGGATAAAGAGCTGTTTTTAACTCTAGCTTTGTATATAAAATTTCATATAATCTAAGCTTGTATCCCATTTCTATTGTTGTTAAGGAGTTTATAATGTTATAGTTTACTTGCCCCGTTAATCCATTATAAAATAAGAAGTATTTATCAATTCCTATAGAAATTTTATCTACATTAAATGAGAATTTACTATTATTTAAGTTGTTCCAAACCCAAATGCTTCCTCCTAGAGATGTATTTATTTGAATTCTATTTGTTAAGTCACTGATTTTAAGTGTGTTAAATTTTCTTATTTCTGGTTTAGGTATTTTATTTTCAGTGTATTTAGATAATAAGGGAGAGGAAAATATAAGAAATATAAAAAATATAAAAAATTTATTCATTAAAATTCTATCCTTATAAAAAAAACTCCACTTATTGACACTGCAATATATTTATTGGTTCCAATAAATGTATAAACAGAAGCTTCAGTACCAATTTTTAGTCTTTTCCATATATTGTAGGCATGAAATAGTGCTCCTCCATAAGCTCTAAAATAAATCAAATGATTTAAATTGTTATCATTTAGCATATAATAACCTCCTCCATAACCAATAAAAGGATGAATATCAAAAAAATAAAATTCATACATCCAAGATAGTTCTAGTTGTATCTTTGATAATTTATTAAATTCAAAATTAGTAGAAATATTACTCTTAATATATAAGTTTTTACCTATATCAAAATTAAAAATTAATCCATTATGTATATTTTTGTAATCTTCAGTTTTTAGAGTCCTTATGTATGTCATTTCTGAATCAAAAGAAACCCAGTTTTTTGAAAAGATATTTATTGTAGCTGTAAATATAATTAAATATATAAATATTTTCATTTATCTATGTATTCTAGAACTTTTTTTAAAATTATTTCTTCTGTTTTTTGTTTAGGTAGTAAATCAAAGCTAGATTTCATTTCAGAATATTTTTCAGGAGAATTTTTTAATTCCATGATTTTACTGATTAGAATATCAGGAGTTAAATCTTTTTCTTCTATCATAATAGCTGAATTACTATCCACTAATTCTCGTGCATTTAAAACTTGATGATTATCCGTAGCTTGTGGAAACGGTATTAAAATAGATGGTTTTTTAACTAGTTTTAATTCAGAAAGAGTAGTCGCTCCAGCTCTGCATATAATTAAGTCTGCATTATTATAAGCAGTTGACATATCCTCTATAAATGTTGTTAATTCGATGTTTTCGGCTTTAGGATTAAATTTAGAGTATAATTCTCTAGTTTTGTCATAGGTGTATTTACCTGTTTGGTGAATGATATTAAAATCTTTTAAGTTAGGAGATGCTTCTGCAATAATTTCATTTATTTTTCTAGCTCCTTGACTTCCACCAAATATTAAAATATTTTTGATTTCACTGTTACTTTTTTTTATTTCTATTTCTCTGATTGCTTTTCTTACTGGATTTCCACTAAATACAATTTTTTCTTTTTTAAAAAATTTATGTGAATATTCAAATGTTGTAAAAATATTATTTACAAACTTACTTAATATTTTGTTGGTAATACCTGGAACGGAGTTTTGTTCAAAGATAAATGTAGGATATTTCTCCATCCATGCAGATATTAATGCTGGCCCCGATGCATAACCTCCTAAACCAATAACAGCATCAGGAACAAAATTATTTATTATTTCTTTGGATTTAAATATAGAACTTGGGATTTTAAATAAATTTTTTATAGTATTTTTTTTACTTGTACCTTTTATTCCGCCAATATCAATTAACTCTAATTTAAAATTTGTTGCAGGAACTTTTTCCACTTCAATACCTTTTTTAGTTCCTATGAATAAAATATCTACATTTGTTAGGTTTTCTTTGAGATAGTTGGCAAATGCCAAGCCTGGAAATAGGTGGCCACCTGTTCCTCCTCCTGCAAAAATGAATCTATAATTTTTTTTCATATCTCTATTGTTTCTCCCATTTTAGCAAATCTAATTCTATGATCTTTTATCTGTTTTACTTCCTCTATAACGGTATTCGTTACAGAAGGCTTAATATGGTATAAGTAGATAGGAACATCTTTTTTAATCTTTTTTAAATCTATAGCAAGTGTTGCAGGAGAATAATGTTTTGATGCATCTGCAACATCTTGAAGAGCATTAGAAAATGAAATTTCCATAAAAATAGCCTTTAGGTTTTTCTTTCTATTTGCTGTTTTCCAAATTTGATCAGTATTGCTTGTATCTGATGAATAAATAAAACTTGATTTACCATCATCAATAACAAATGCAGTTGATAAAACAGTGTGATTAACTTCAACAGAAGTTATTTTATATCCACCCATAGAAAACTTACTGTTAGGTTCGGTTCCTTTAAATTTAAATACTGGATTTTCCTTTGTTGGAATAGATGTAAAATCTGGCCAAATTAACCAATTGAATATATTGTTTTTAACTACTTCTAAAGTTTTATGTGCTCCTCTAACATTAATTGGAGGTCTTTGTCCAAAAATTAAATCACCCCATAAAGGCAGATCTTTTATGTGATCCATATGTGAATGGCTTAATAATAAGTTGTCAATTTTAAGCAATGATTCCATATCCATTGAATGCAATAAACCACCTGCATCAATTAATAATTTATCATCAATTAAATAACTTATGCTATGATTTTCAACTCCTAGTTCTCCACCACTTACGCCTAGCATTGATATTTTCATATATTCTCCTAATTAAACTCTTTAAATCTTTCTTTTTTAGTTAAGTAATCAAAAAATTCACTAAATACTTTAAAGTCAGGAATTTTAAAAATTGGACCATTTATTTGAATTAATAGCTCATTTCTAACTAATTTTGCCAAAACTTTTTTTATTATAATTGAGTCTATCATAATTGAAGATGCTATATCTGAAACAATTATAGTTAACTCTACTTCATTTTCTTCTTCTTTCATCACTTCAATGCCTTTCTCTCTTAAATAGTGAACAACTCGGCTTTCTGGTGTTCTTAGAAGTAAGTTTTCTATTTGTAAGTCTGCTTGAGCAAGCCTAGTTGCGAGTTTTTGTAGCATTTTTATTGCAATATCAGCATTTCCTCTTATCATTGCCTCAAAAGTAGACGGATTTATTACTAATATTTTTGAATCAACAGAAACTCTTATTGTTGCAGTTCTTGGTTTTCCATTAAGTATTGCCATTTCTCCAAAGAATTCTCCTTTTTGTAATGTTGCTAGTACTTTTTCTTGGCCACCTATTTTTTTTAAAACTTCAACTTCTCCTTCTTGAATTACAAACATCTCATTACCCTTATCGTTATCATGAAAAAGGTATTCTCCTTGTTTAAAAGACTTTCCGTATTTATTAAATAATTGTTCTTCTGCACTCATCTAATCTCCTTATTTAGTGGTCATTTTAAAGCTACCGTCCCAATTAGCGTCAGGAGGAGTTTCTTTAAAATGATTACATCTATCTATGTATTTTTCTGAAAGATAATCATTAGGCTTTATTTCTAATATTTTATTAAAAATAGCTATTGATTTATCCCAATTTCTATCCCAATAATATTGTATTCCTTGATTTGTTAAATCGCAAATTCTTAATAATTCTGTATTATGTTTATGTTTGGATAATAATTCATAAATGATAACAGGCTCATTTTTACCTTTAACTTTAACTGCGTCTAGTTTTCTACAGAGCAGGGAATCTTTAACTAATTCGTATGTATATTCACTTATAATAATATTAGTTTTATATTGTTTATTGATACCTTCTAAACGAGAACCTAAATTAACATGATCTCCCATTACGGTATAATCAAATCTTTGTTTTGATCCCATGTTTCCAACAGACATGTCTCCAGAATTAACTCCTATACCTATATCAATAATAGGTAAGTTTCTTGCTTTAAATTCTTCTCCAAGAATTTTTAGTTCTTCCATCATTTTTAATGCAGTTAAGCAAGCTCTCATTGCATGGTCATCTTGTTTAATAGGGGCTCCAAAAAATGCCATAATAGCATCGCCCATATATTTATCTAGTGTTCCTTCATAATCAAAAACACATTGAGTCATTGGAGTAAGATAATCATTCATAACGACTGATAATTGATCAGGTGTTAATCCCTCTGAAATAGTTGTAAATCCTCTAATATCACTAAATAACACAGAAATATTTTTTTTAACTCCACCAAGTGCTAATTTAGAAGGGTCTTTTAGTACTTCGTCAACGACAGATTGGCTTAGGTAGTATTTAAAAGTTTTCTTAACCATTTGTTTTTCTTTTTCTTCACTAAAGTATCTAAATATTGTTATTGATAAAAACATTATAGATGGAGTAAGTAGGTGTATTAAAATATAGAGTAAATAGCCTTGGCTAAAGAAAAATTTTACATCAATTAGAAAGATTATATATGTTGCAAGAATTGTTATAATAACATTTATATAAATTTTTAAATATGAAAATAAAATACCTAGAAAGATTACAATAAATACTAAAAAGATAAGCTCTAAAGGTAAAAAATAGTATGGTCTTTTAAAATAACTACCGTCTAGAATATTTTCTATAAAAGTAGCATGAACTTCAACTCCAGGGTATGCTTGTGAGGGGTTATATGGAGATGATCTTAAATCAAGAAGGCCTGTTGCTGTTGTTCCAAATAAGATTATCTTTCCATTAATATATTTTTCTATTTCTTTATGAGATAACTTATCAGTTAAGATAGTTTTCATTGAGATATATTTGAATGTTTCTCTCGGACCATAATAATTTAATACTAAATATGGAGTGTCAGATTCTAGTTTTAGTTTTTTCTTACCTGAAAAATCAAAATAATAGCCTAACTCCGGTAATCCATTTACTTCATACCTAAGTGCAAAAGTATCTTCTTTTTTATTTTTATCTTGATAAAATACTTTTAATGCAGATAATCCAAGAGAATATAAAACATGCCTTTTCTTTTGTTCATCTTCTATAGTATATGCAGGATAATAGTTTCTTGCAATTCCATCAACATCAGCAATTAGGTTAAATGATCCAAAGTTGTCAGTAGCAAGAACTCCCTCTGCTCTATCTAGCATATCCATTAATTCTTCAGGGATTTCATCTTCAGCATTATCTATTTTTTTATTGATTTCATCTACTAGTTTTTTGGGAAGTGGTTTTTCTGCCCAAACGATATCTTTATATGGAGAATTTAATGCTTCAAACTCTGCAAAAGAAACATTTTTGTTCAAATTTCCTTCGATAAGCTTTACTTCTGCCCTTGATATTATGGAATTAAAGTTTTCTCTTTTTCTTTTTTCTGAAATATTAGCATCTTGAGAACCAAAAGAGTAACCTACATAACCTAGTATAACATTTCCTGCTTTTTTTATTGCTTTTGCAAAAATTTTATCTGGTGATATTTCATTTGATTTTTTATTTAGAAAATCAAGATATTCTTTATTTTTACTTTTCAGGTCATTAAAGCTTATTCTGTATTGTTTTATATTTTCTTCTATCGTTGCTATTATTTTTTTAGTTTGATAAATATTATTTTTTAATTGCTTTAATAGCTTTGTTTCTTTTATTGTTTTTGTTTGTATTTTTTTAGAAAGTTTTTTTCTATTTTTTTCTATTTTTTTAAGTGTTATTTGGGATTTATATAATCTTTTCTTTATTTTTTTTAATTCTAACTCCTTTTGTTTAATTAATTCATTTAATTTTTTTATAATTTCACCATTTGAAGTTAGAGATATCTTTTGAAATTTATTATATAATTCTTTAGATGTTTTAATTGATTCATTATTACTTGGATCAGCAAAAACCATATCAAATGCAACTGCTTTTGCTCCCATCTTTTTTAATTTTAAAACAATATTTGAAAGTTTTCTTCTATCTATAGGCCAACCATATTTATCTAAAGTGGCATCATCCATATCAATAATAGTAACAGAATTAGAAACTTTTTTGATTCCTCTTGTGTTATATTTAAATTTTTCAATAGAGCGTTCTAAATAACCAAATACTCCAGAGTAAACATTATTATTAACCGTAAAATAATCTAATGTTACAACTAGTATAACTAAATACATTACAACAGCAAATGCTGATTTTGATGGATTTATCCTTGTTCTAGCTTTTTTATCAGTAGCTAACAAGGGAATTATTGGAGTCAGAATAAAAGATGATAAAAATAATAATATTATTTTCTTTTTACTGTATTTTTGCTTTATAAGATAATAAAGCCAATATAAGAATATCGATGATACTCCAACAGCTATAGAAATATCTGTTCTTAATATTGAAAATAATGATAATAAAAATAGTACAAAGTTAATATATAACAATAGCACTAAGGGGTTTGTTTTGGGATTAATTATATTTATTAAAGCTTTCATAAACCTACATTTAAAACTTAGTTAGACATTTTAAGATTAATATATTGAAATGTCAATTTTTTTTTATTATTTATCTATTGAAAGGGGGAGGCCCCTAAAAAAGTAAACTCTTCTAGGGGATTTTTTATTATCTTAATAAGCTCATTAAACCTTGAGCTTGCTGATTTGCTTGAGCCAGCATCGCTGTTGATGTTTGAGAAAGAATTTGTGATTTTGATAATTGAGTTGTTTCTCTTGCAACATCTAAATCTCTAATTGCTGATTCTGCGGCCGTAGTATTTTCTCTTTGGGCAGCTAAATTAGCCATAGTATATTCTAATCTATTTGCATAAGCTCCAATTCTTGCTCTTTCTGATGAAACCATATCAATAGCTTCATCAAGAGTTCTTATGGATTCTTGAGCTGGTTCAGGATCTGTTAATAACACCCTTGTTATTCCTAATGCTTGTGCATCCATTTGAGAAATAAATGCATTCATCATTTGCCCTTCGTTTGCTCCAATTTGAAAATCCATAGAGTTATCTACTATGTTAATTGTTTCAGTTGATGTTTCATCTGTTGAAGTAAAATCAAAAGCTCTAGTTGCAGTATTCCAATTAACATTTAAGTTATAATTTGCATCAAATTCTATATCAATTCCATCTATAACACCTTGAAGCCTATTGTCACTAACGGTATCTTGCCCTACAAATTCGCCTGTAATTGCATCTCTAACTGTAATGTCCATTTCATTGTTTTTTGCCTCTTGAATAGTAGAAACTCCTAGTGCATTTAATAAGTCTTCATTTGCTGCTAAATATAATCTACCATCTTTATCTGTTTTAGGAGATCTAATAACAATAGAGCCTTGCTGATTTTCAAAAGTACCACTTGTTGGAGTATCTATATAATCGGCAACATGCTTATCTACAACTACATCACCTGAAGACATTCCCAATCCTCCATCACTTTTATCACCAATTATCGCATTCTCTATTTTCTCAGATAAAACATCTAGTGTGTCTAAACCATCGATTAGCACTGTTGAGCTATCTCCAACTCCATTATATACTGTAAGATATTGACCATGATCTCCAAGTATAAAATTTCCATCTGGGTCATAAAATCTATCTAAATCAATTAATCTACTATGGCCACTACTATCACCACCGCCATTCATTACATTAAATGTTACTATACCATCACTTACAGGAACACCGGTAACAGATTCATTAAAGCTTGTTGCCATAGTTCCAAATTCTATATGTCCTGTTTCTGTATTAATCCAACCTGCTTGTAATTCTGTTGATGCATTGTCTAAGGTGTTATCAATATGACTAAATACTGCACCTTGCTGAGGTAAATTATTTGAAGGGTCAAATGCATCTACTCTTGTTAAATCCCTATTGGGAGTATTGTCATTATCATTAAGGGCAATCAGCATTCTATCTCCAATTTGATAGTTAGCTCCATTACCATTATTTGTAAAAGCTCTATTAAACTCTAATGTCTGTATTCCATCAGTTACAAGAGTATCAGTTGCTCCATTCCAAATATCATCAGCACTGTACCATGTATCTCCCTGATTAAATGACACTCTTGCATCTAGGCCAGCTGCCCCTAAGCTTCCATCTGATGTAAATTCAATAATCGCATAACCACCAGTTGCAGAATTACTATTAGTTGTGAATGCATCTGCTGCAGTAGTACCTAAATTACCTAAATTATTCGTAAATGCATGAAGTCCCTGATCTGCTACTTCAACTGTTGGATCCGCTCCTACAGTTAATGAATAATTGTTGCTTTGACTTGGGTCATCAACAGTAATTGTTACATTACCCGCACCATCATCATGGGCAGTAATATATTGATTTAAGTCTGTATTTGCATTAATTGCGTCTGCAATTTCAGTTCCATTACCTGCAACTGTACCTGTTGTTGTGTTTATTACAACAGGAATATCATCTCCACCTAAATTAAATGTTAAATTTACAGCTCCATTAACTGCTGTTGCTGTAATGTCTCCAGACATTTGTGAGCTATTTAAACCATTTGAACCATCTTGTAAATATTGTCCAACCATTCCATATATATCATTGGCACCAACTTGTAAGTTTCCATCTGCTCCTTCGTCAATATTTATTTTATAGTTTGTTGTAGTTGATGGAATTAAACCAACAGTGTTTGAAACACCTGAGATACCCGCTTGAGATTCATTACCTCCTGAGAAAATATGTATTCCTTGGTCTAATGGGTCAACTCCAGAGCCACTAATCGTAGCTTGAAATCCATTGCCGGCAACACCAGTTTCTCTTGATGTGATTAAAACATCTCCTGTTGGAGTATAATTCGCAATAATACTATCATTTAATCTAGTATCATTATTTATTTGATCAACAATTTCTTGTGCATTATCTAAAATGGTTGCACCAGTTGTTGTATAGTTAAAATCTATATCACCATTTCCAAAGTTAAAAATAACATCTACATTTCCTGCAATTGCTGTTGGAGTAATATTTCCTTGCATTGCTGCTTGTTGTCCAAATAGTGTTATGTCTCTAACGCCTTTGACACCATCTTTAATTCTAAAAACAGATGTTTGTAATACTTGAGGAACGCCTGGGTCTGCATGTATTTCTAAGCTATAGGAACCGTCATCAACTTGACCTCTTACAAAAGCATTGATATCTCCTGTTGAAGCAGACCATAATGCACTTGATTCACCAGTTAAAAGTCTTTTTGTATTAAATTCAGTTCTTTTTGCTGTAGCATCGATTTCTTTAATAAGGGATTCAACTTCATGTTGAACTTCAAGTCTATCATCTGAAGTTAATGTACCATTAGATGCTTGAATTGCTAATTCTCTCATTCTATGTAGCATTCCATGAACTTCATTTAGAGCTCCTTCTGCTGTTTGAATAAGTGAAGTTGCTGATTGAGCGTTTTCTTCAGCTCTTGATAAACCTCTTATTTGTGTTCTCATTCTTTCAGATATTGATAAGCCTGATGGATCATCTGCTGCCGAGTTAATTCTTAGACCACTTGAAAGTCTTGAGATGGACTTTGTAACCATACTGTTTGCAGTATTTAAGTCATTTTGAGCTGATAAAGCAGCTAAGTTATTATTAATTGATAACATGGTAACCTCCCTGTACTAGCTTAATATTGAACCCTCTAAGCTAAAAAAATTATTGCTTTTAGTGGTCTTTCATTCGCTGACAATTTAAACATCGTCAACAAGGTGAAATACTAAAATTTTTTATCCTCTTTTCCTAAAGCAATGAACTTTCCTAAAATATTATTAATTTTAAAATTTAGTAAATACAGTAGGTTAGCTTTTGTTATTTAAGGTGAATTAAAATTTAATAGTTGTCAATATATTGTCATTATTTTGTAAGTGGCAAGTTTTTTATATAAAGTTTATGATTTTTTTAAGGTTATAGTTTAATTTAATTATTTCTTCAAAAAAAATCAAATCATTTTTATTTAAATAACAAATTGCTTCAATATAGCTTGATAGAAGAAGTTCTTTTCCTTTGCTATTTCCTGTTTCAAGATATGAGTGTGCCAAGTATAGTTTAATAAATATACTATTTTTTATGTTCTTTTCCTTTTTATAATTTTTTAACAAATATGGGATGGCTCTATTGTAATTTTTTGAGATATAAAAAGATAACATTTTATTGATTTCTCTGTTTGGATTTTCATATATAATTAATTTATCAAAAACTTTATATATTTTTGACTTTTTAATTTCATCTGATTTTATAAATCTGTATGAGGCTTCTTTGTATAGTCCATTTTTATAATAATAATTTGCTAGAACTTCATAGTAAGTTAAATAAACTCCAGTTGCTAGTACTAAAAAATAAAAAATTGCCATTAGAATACTTATAATTGAACGAAATTTTATTCCATGATATCGTCTGTATATAATAACTCCAATAAAAAATATTGTTGAGCTTAAGATAAATAATAATACAGAATCATTTTTAAAATAATTAAAATCAAACATTTTTATATGTTATTCCTTAAAGAATAAAGTACCTCATTCAAATTTCCCGCACCAACAGAAAATATAGTATAATTATCTTTAAATATAGATGTTACAAGGTTTCTAGCTTCAGTATGGTTGTTAGCAAATTTTAAAAAATTATAGTCATTTTTATTTAACTTCTCAAATAAGTCACTTGCACTTGCTCCTTTAATTATTTCTTCACTTGCGGCATATTCTTTTAAGAGGACCAGGTTTTTAGGCATTTTTAATACTCTTACTATTTCATCAAAACTATCTCGTGTACGAGTATAACGATGTGGTTGATATAAAATTATAATATTTTCTTTTCTTAAAATATTTTTAAATAATGCTTCCATTTCAATGGGATGATGAGCGTAATCATCGAATAGGGATATATTTTTTTCTTTATTTTTGTATATTAATTCACTGCGTCTTTTTACCCCTTTAAAATCAGAAAAGTCTAAATCTAATATATTAATATCGTCAAGCTGGTCAATGGAAGCAATAGCTGCAACGGTATTTAAAACATTGTATTTGCCGGTTAAAGGTAATTCATATTTTTTTATCTTTTTATTGTTTTTATATAAATCAAAATATGTGGTAAATCCTTTTTCTTCTATGTTTTTTGGGGTATAAACAGCATTGTCAGAAAATCCAAATGTTATTCCTACTGAAAATATTGATTTTAAATTTTTATCATCAGTGTTCCAAATAGTAATTTTACTTTGTTTTGAAAAATTTAAAAAAGCTTTTTTTAGATTTTCAAAATTTCCATAATGGTCTAGATGTTCTGGATCTAAATTATTTAATAGGGTAATATTAGGAAGTAAATTTAAAAAAGAACCATCACTTTCATCTGCTTCTGTAACAAAAATACCCTTTTCTTTTATTTCTGAATTAGTGTTAAAGTTAGATAGTATTCCCCCAACATTGAATGAGATATCATTTCTTAAATTTTTTAAGGCATAAGTTATTAAAGCACTAGTTGTAGTCTTTCCATGACTTCCCGCTACAGCAATAAGATTATATTCATTTGAAATTAAAGATAGAAATTCACCTCTAATTAAAATAGGGATATTTAATTTTTTTGCTTTAATCGTTTCTTCATTTTCTTTTACTGCAGATGTTTTTACTATTAATTCTACATTAGGGGTAATATTTGAGGCGACTTGAGAATAAAACACTTTAATTCCTTCATTTTCGAGGTTTTTAGTTAACTCTGAAGATTTTAAATCAGAACCAGTTACAGTATAATTTTTGGCTTTCATAATTCGAGCTAAAGCACTTACTCCAATTCCACCAATTCCAATAAAGTGAATCGTTTTTATATTCTTTAAGTTATCAATAGTAAAATTAATCATAATTACCTCAAAAAAGCAAGATACTATAGCATAATTTTAAAAAAAAATCTTGTAGAAATTGAACTTTAAATTATGATTTCTTCTAAGAATAGTAGGGGCTTTGTGTAAATTGTCTGCCCGAATTTTTTATTTGTTGTTGAATATGTTAAAAATAAATTTTCTTTTGCTCTTGTAATTCCAACATAAAAAAGCCTTCTTTCTTCTTCAATATTAGTATCTTTTCTTAAAAATATTTCTTCTCCCAAATAAGGAAGAAAAACAGTATTAAATTCTAGTCCTTTTGCACTATGATATGTAATAACTCTAATTCCATTTCCTCTATTATCAAGCTCTAGTTCTATTTTTTCCTCATCGCTTAAAGATGTGGTAAACTCTATGTTATTATTTTGTAAGTATGGTATTAATTTTTTAATTTGCGAGTTATATCTCAATAAAATGGCGATAGAGTTGGAGTTTTTACCCATATTTATAAAAGATTTTAATTTTTCTATAATAAAATAATTTTCTTGATCTTGCTCTAAAAATACTTTTTTCTCTATTATCCCTATATCTAAATTTGTATTATCAAGTGTTTTTTTATATCTAAATTTATTGTTTTTTATTAAAGAATTAGCTATTTTTACGATTTTTTTACTTGAACGATAGTTTATTAATAATTTTGTTACTTTTGTGCCTTTAAACTGTTCCTCAAAGCGTAATATATTTTCAATTTTAGCATCTCTAAAACCATATATAGATTGGTCATCATCGCCAACGGCAAAAAGGTTTATTTTATTGTTTAATTTTATAATTTCTTGTATTAAGTTTAGCTGTAGAAGTGATGTATCTTGGTATTCGTCTATTAATATATGGGAAAATTTATTTTTAAAAACTTCTCTGAATTTTTTATTGTTTTTTATGTTTTTTATTAAAACTAAGAGCATATTTTCATAATCAATCCTTTTTTGCTTAATTAATGCTGCTTCATATAATTCATAAGCTTTTTTTAAGAAAACTTCCATAGTATTATTTTTATTGACAACGAGTTCAGTATAAAATAAGCCATTTCTTTTTAGCTTTTCAATTTGAGCCATAAATGGGTCAATATAAGAACTTTTCAATTGTAATCTCTTAATACTCTCTTCAAAAAACTCTCTTTTTTCTTCTCCTTGTAAAATTATTGGAGAATAATTAAGCAAATTATATTCATTTATTAGTTTTAATGAAAAAGAGTGAAATGTACCAATATATTTTAAATAAACTCCTATCTTTTCTATTCTTTCTTCCATTTCAAGTGCTGCTTTATTTGAAAATGTTAATAATGCAATTTTTTTAGGCTCAATTGAGTTTTCTATTGTTAATTTCAATATTCTATTAATAATAACAGTGGTTTTTCCTGTACCTGCTCCTGCAATTACTAAATTAAATTGACTTTTTGAATTAACTGCTTTTTCTTGTTTTTTATTTAAGTTTATCATTATCTATATCTAGTCTTTTTACCATTTCTACAAATGTCGTTCTTTTAAGCTTTAAAAATTCAGAAGCCTTTTTTTTATTCCAATTAAACTTTTTTAAAGAATATAGAATAATCTCTTTTTGATAAGATTCCATCATTTTTTTAAAATCAAATTGTTCATTGCTATTAGTATAAAATAATGAATTATAATTGTTTTCTGAAGATTTATTTATATCTTGAACTATTTTTTTGGGTAAATCTTTAACTTCAACATAACCTTCATCTTTTATAACAGAAATTCTCTCTATCATATTTTGTAGTTCTCTAACATTACCTGGCCATGAATAATTTATAAAGTAATCTAATGCTTCATGTGTTATTCCTTGAATATTAGTCTCGTATTCTTTGTTGTTTTCTTCTATGAAAAATGAAACGAGGGCAGGTATGTCAATTTTTCTTTCTCTGAGAGGAGGTAAATTGATTGGGATTACATTTATTCTATAAAATAAATCCTCTCTAAATTTTTTATCTTTAATTGCTTCTTCAATATTTATATTTGTTGCACTAACAAGCCTGAAATCTATATTTTTAGAGTATTTGCCTCCAACAGGTGTAATATTCTTTTCTTGTAAAACTCTTAAGAATTTTACTTGCATATCTAAAGATAATTCGCCTATTTCATCTAAAAAGAGTACTCCCTTATGAGACATTTCTATCCTTCCTATTTTATCACTTATTGCTCCAGTAAAAGAGCCTTTTGCGTGTCCAAATAATTCTGATTCTATTAACTCTCTTGGAATCGCTCCACAGTTTATTGGAACAAATGGAGCTTCTTTTCTTTTTGATAAACGATGAATCGCTTTGGCAACTAATTCTTTACCAGTACCACTTTCCCCATAAATAAATACTGAAACTTTTTTATTTGCAATTAGTTCAATAAATTTTATAATTTCAATTATTGGTGATTTTTTACTCATAACCATTTCGGCTTTTTTTATATATTTTACTTTATTATTTACTATTGGTTTATTATCATTTTGATTTAATATTAGATTATCATAGCTTTCAAGTCTTTTTAATTCTGTTTCTAATTCATTAAAGGATATAGGTTTTTCTAAAAAAGCATCAACTTTCCCTTTAATTGCTTTTAAAGTTAATTCAATAGTTATAAATCCAGTAATTAACATAACTTTTATATTAGGATATTTTTTTTTGGTGTAATTTAATAATTCAATACCATCACTTTCAGGCATAACTATATCACTTACAATAGTATTTATATTATATTTATCTAGAATCTTTTTAGCATCTTTAACATTTGAGGCAATAGAAACATTATATCCTATTTTTGATAAAAATTTAGATAAATTTATGCAAATTGTTTGTTCATCATCAACAATTAATATATTTTTTCCCATTTCCCCTCCAAAATCATTAAGTGTGTCGGATTTTTGTCAAAAAATATTAATTTTTTTGTTTAAGTTCTAGAACTTCACCATGTTTATGAAAAGCATATCCTTTTGTTAAAATTTTGTTCAAAAAGTCATATAATTGTTTTTTTGTTAATTTAGCATCAAAATATCTATTTTTTAGTATAAAATTATATTTTTTTATTTCTTTTTTAAGATTTTTATAATCTTTATCAAGTATATGTATTTTAGTTTTGCCTTCTATAATTGCTTTTATAAAAGGTTTAACTGAATTCATTCCTTTTATTTTTATTTTATCTCCGTTTTTTTTAGCAATATAGGAGTTTCCATTAGTATTATATATCCATACATTTTCTTTTTTTAAAAAAACACTGTATTCAACTGGTAACTTTTTATTTTTAAAATTCCAACCTGTTAATTTAATTGATATATTGAGATTTTTAAATTTCTTTTCACCTAAATCACCTGATGCAACCAAAGAACCTTCAATTTTATTTGGTAACTGACTCTCTACTTTATAGAATTCTCTCACTATTGTTTGTTTGTTTGGTAAAGTTTTACCCTTATATGAATAAACTTTATTTATCCAGTTTTTATCTAAGTAGAGATATGAAATACTAATATTATTTTTATATGTATCATTATGTATATTTTGAATGAGTGCTTTTAAAGGGTAGCTTCTAGTTTTACCTGGATAAATAACTGTTTTTAGCTTATGGACTTCTGGAACGGCATGTTCTTTTCTACCAGCTAATTTTTTATTGGAGTAATATTTCATATTAAATCTTTTACCTTTCCTAAATTGATGTTTTAAAGCTTTTAAGTATGTTGTCCCTCTATAGTATCTTGTTGTCGTTGGATCGGCAATTTGTATTGCAATAACAGTAATAGGATATAAGCCCCTATTAGTTATTTGAACTTTAATATCAGTAAGGGTACCTTGAGCTATCGTTTGAGGATATATTAATTTAGCAACAAGGGGATTATTTGTATCAATTTTTTCTTTATGCATACAACTTGTTATATTAAATATTAAAAGTATAAAAATAAAGAAAAAATTAAAGTTCTTTTTCAATTTCGATCCTTTTAATTTGTAGGTATTTTGTTTTTGCATTTTCTAACCTCTTTAAAGTTTTTTTAATCCAAAGATTATTCTCTGATAATCTTTCTGACATTGCAATATTTTCTTCAAATATTGCAATTGCTTTTTTTAATAAGTTTTGTATTCTTATTTTTAATTCTTCTTTATATACAATTTTTTCTTCAAATGTTAATTTTACATTTATTTTTGCTTTAACTATTTGATTATAAAATATATCATACATCTCACCTATTCTATAGCCACTTGCTGTTGCCCAGTATTTATCTTTAAAATTCATACTATTCATATAATAATTTTGTGCTCTTAAAACTAATTCAGACTTTTTATCTAAAATTTTAGTCATTTTTTTCACAGTTCCAATAATTTTTATTTCCTTAAATCTTTTATGAGTTATTTCGCCTACAAAAAAATACCCCATACTTAAGAAATATCTTTGCTCTCTTGATAAATAGGAAAATATTTTTCTATGTTTCTTAAATTTCCTATAAGCTTTTAAACTTGTAAATTCAGCATCATCAAATCTATTTTTATGATATAAAGCAACTTCATAGCGAATAGATAATTCAATATAATCCCATTTATTATCTATAAAATTAAATTTTTTATAATATTTATCTAGTAATTCATTTATTTTAGTCCATTTTTTGTTTTTTCCATATATTTCTGTGATATTTATTATAATATCTATTAAAAATTGCTTATCTATATTTTTGTTTTTTAATAAATTTAGGTAAATTTCCAAAGATTTATCAAATTTGTTCATTTTGTAATATGTTACTGCAATATTATAGTTTAATAATGGTTTATCTTCTTTAGAAATTATAGTTTTTAACTTATTATAAGTTAAAAGTGCATTTTTGTAGTCATTTGATAATACAAAGTCATTAGCTTTTTTAAATAGTTCAGATAGTGAAAGTATTTTATCTTTTTTTACAATGAGTGGTTCCATCTCAATTATTTCTTCTTGAACAGTTGAATCAAGGTGTTTTTTTTTAATAGTTTTATGGTTACAAGAAGATAATATAAAAATTAAGAATAAAATTATTAGCTTATTCATATAGTTAATACTCTCAATGAATAATTTTAAAATGCCCTAGGCAGGGATTGAACCTGCGGCAGACGCGGTTTAGGAAACCACCGCTCTATCCACTGAGCTACTAGGGCTAATATGAGGATAATACAAAATCTTGATATAAGTGTCAAGATTTTTAATTATTATTTGACAAGTGAGGCAGATTCATATTATCATAGCTCGTATATAAAATTAGGAGGCCAAATAATGGTATATGAAGGAATTTATAAGAACTTAAATGAAATGTTTCAAAAAAGGGTTGAAAAGAACCCATCTGGTACCGCTTTAATGAATAAAGTGGACGGTAAATGGGAACATACAAGCTGGGCTGAATATTATGAAGCATCAAAAAATATTGGTATGGCTTTAAGAGAGTTGGGATTTAAGAAAGGTGAAAAGGTGGCTCTTCTTTCTAACTCTAGAATAGAATGGGTTATGGCTGATATGGGAATTGTTGGAGTTGGAGGTGCAACTGTTGCTATATATCAATCTAATACATCAGAAGAATGTGAGTATATTTTAGATAATAGTGATAGTTCTTTTGTATTTTTAGAAGATTTATCTCAATTAGAAAAAATGAAAGAAATTAAGGGGAATTTACCACTTTTAAGAAAAGCGATACTGTTTTCTGGTAAAAATAGTGATAATTTAGATTGGGTAATGACTCTTGATGAATTAATTGAAATTGGCCAGAAGCATGATTTGGAAGAATTTAAGAAAATTGGTTTAGAGATTCAAGATACTGATGCGGCTGGTTTTATTTATACATCTGGAACAACAGGAAATCCTAAAGGTGCAATAATTACACACAAATCTTTACTTGCAGATGCAGAAGGTATAGTAAATGTAATTACCAAAAACAATGAAATCAAAGAGGGGGATGATACATTAATGTTCTTGCCTTTAGCACATGTTTTTGCTAAAATTATTCATATTTTAACTATTTATCATGGAGTAAGAACTTCATTTGCTGAAAGTATTCCCAAATTAGTTGATAATATTGGAGAAACTAGGCCTCACTTAATGGGTAGTGTTCCTAGAATTTATGAAAAGGTTTATGCTAAAATTATTGGTGATGTAGAAACTGCTGGTGGTCTTAAAAAGAAAATCTTTTATTGGAGTTTAGGTGTTGGCCGAGAAGTTTCTCAAGCTATTCAAGCCAACAAGTCACTATCTCCTATTTTGAATGCAAAATATAAAATAGCTCAAAAGTTGGTTTTTAATAAACTAAAAGATAAATTTGGAGGAAGATTAAAATTCTTTGTTTCAAGTGGTGCTCCATTAGCAAAAGAAATAGCAGAATTTTTTCATGCTGCGGGTATATTGATTCTAGAAGCTTATGGCTTAACTGAAGTTTCAGGAGCAATGACTCTTAACTTACCGGATCATTTTAAATTTGGAACAGTTGGGCCGGCAATGACTACGGTAGATGTTAAAATTGCTAGTGATGGAGAAGTTCTCTGTAAAGGCCCCATCGTAATGGACGGCTATTTTAAAAGACCGGAAGCAACAGCTGAAGCTATTGATAAAGATGGATGGTTTCATACTGGGGATATTGGAGAACTAGATAGTGATGGTTTTTTAAAAATTACAGATAGAAAAAAAGATATTATTGTTACTGCTGCAGGTAAAAATATTGCGCCTCAAAATCTTGAGAATTATATGAAAGGCGATAGACATATTAGTCAAATAATTGTTTTAGGTGATAAAAAGAAATATTTGGTTGCATTATTAAATATAAACAATGAAGAAGTTGCTAAGTTTGCAAATAAAAATAATATTCCATATAAAAACAACGAAGAGTTAGCTGCACACCCTAAAGTTGTAGAATTCATAGAAGGAATTATAAATGAGAAGAATAAAGAACTTCCTAGTTATAATACTATTAAATATTTTAGAATTGTTGCACAAGAATTTAGTGTTGAAACAGGAGAATTAACTCCTACTCTTAAAGTTAAAAGAAAGTATTGTACCCAAAAATATAATGACTTAATTGAGGCTATGTACCAATAGGCAAAGCTAAGTTACTGTAAAAATAAATTTATGTCTAATAATTACTGAGCTTTATTGTTATCATTTGCAATTTAATTTAATTTAATATAAAATGTATTGTTACTTTTAGGAGGCCTAATGAAGTCTTTTCTTTTTCTTTTAGTATTTATTCTTTTTGCATCATTTTTATCTTCATGTACTTCAAAAGAAGATAGATGTGAACAAATTGCTTTTGCAATGATGAAACAAAATGCAATAACTGCATCAAAATATCGTTCTCAGGCTGTACAAAGGCAATGTGTAAAACATTATGATGACAGAGGATATGGTGATTGGCGTTCATGTATGCTTAGTGCAGAAGACTCCTTAAAAGAGATGCAAGAATGTAAAATTCCGCCATTTATAAGTATGGCACTTTTAAATGATATATAAAAAAGGAGGAGTATGAAAATAGTTATATTGGTATTAATAAGTATATTTTCGGTATTTTTATCTAGTTGTGGAGGAGATAATACTTCTAAAACTGAAAAAAAATGTGAGCCTGCGTGTCAGGAATGGAAAGCTTGTAATAATGGTCACTGTGAGTTAAGGCTTGATAGATGTGATACCAATAAGGATTGTGAGGATAGAAATGATAATAAAATCAGTTGTAATACTGAACTACATGAATGTGTTAAAGAAAATGATACACCTATATGTACTGCAAATGAAAAAAGATGTAATGAAAATAAGCTAGAAACCTGTAATTTAGAGGGAACTGCATGGGATTTAACAGAAGATTGTGTTCAAGATAATAAAACTTGTGATATTGAAACTTTTACTTGTAAAGTAAAGCAAGATACTTGTATAGGTATGTCATTTGATACAATTGAGGTGAAGCGATATAAAAATGAGCTTATTGGTATTAATGGAGAGTATCAGTTAACAATAGGTTTTTATGATGCAGATTCTCCTGTTGGTGTATATGATTTAGGAGAAAGTAATAATAAAAACTATTCTACATGTAATCAGTGTACTACGGTTAGTAAATTTAATGGGGAAGAACTTGATAAAACATTTTTTCAAGTGTCTGGTTCTTTAGAAATAACTGAAGGTGATGGGAAAACCGGGGAATCAGTTGGAGAGATAACAAATATAAAATTAACAGAAGTTACTATAGAAGACGGAACATTTATTTCAACTTCCGTAGAAAATGGGGAATGTATTGAAATTGAGACAGGAGCACAATGGAAATGGAATACATTATGTACTCAAGGAAATAAAAGGTGTAATTCAGACGATAATACAATTGAAGTTTGCCAAGCAGACCATTCATGGGCAGTTGAAACGGCTTGTTTAGAAACCGAAGAATGTACCATAGATGTTGATAATGGAATTTATTGTAAAGCTTCTTATTGTGTTGTTGGTGATAAAAGATGTAATGATAATGGTAATGTTCAAATATGCAAAGAAGACAATAATGGTAATTTTTGGGATATATTTGAGAACTGTACAAATGGAACAGTTTGTGAAGATGTTGGTTTTACATGTGTTGAACCTCCTTGTACAAATGGGGATAAAAAATGTAATGCTGATAATACAGGAGTAAAAACTTGTATAAATAATTCATGGGAAGAAGAATTATGTGCTATTGATAGTGGTGAAATATGTATGGGAACAGGAAGTTTGGTAACATGTGGGATACCATCATCAGATGCAAATTGGGTGAAAGTTAGTGCAAATAGTGTTCAGTCATGTGGGATAAAAAGTGTTGCTGGAGTGAACAAATTATATTGCTGGGGAACAGGAAGTTTTGGAAGACTCGGAAATGGAACTGATGAAAATAAATTAACTCCAACAGAAGTAAATATTACTGAAAATAGTGGCTGGACAGATGTTTCTGTTGGTGGATATCATGCCTGCGGATTAAAAAACGGCAAAATTTATTGCTGGGGTAAAAATGATAAAGGACAACTAGGAACGGGTAATTATACTGATTCAAATATTCCTGTTGAAATTAGTGGAGATAATACCGGATATCTTGATGTAGAAAGTGGGGGATACCATAGTTGTGGTATTAAGGCAAATGGAAAATTATACTGTTGGGGTAGAAATGACAACGGGCAGATTGGCAATGATTCTCTTGATAATGTTACAACTCCTATTGAAATACCTGGAAATTGGATAAATGTTTCTTTAGGGGATAAGCATAGTTGTGGGATACAAGATATTAATGGAGTAAATACGCTTTATTGTTGGGGGTATAATTCTTATGGAAGGCTAGGTATAGATAGTGATAGTGTAATAGAATTTAAAATACCACAGAAAGTTTATGGAACTAATGGTGATACACTAAATAAAGATTGGACTAGTGTTTATGTGGGGCATGATAGTAGTTGTGCAATTAAAACAACAGGTAAAATGTATTGTTGGGGGCATGGAAATAATCATAAATTAGGAACAGGAAATACTGATAATCAGCAAATACCAACTGAAATTACTGGAGAAAACTGGGTTAGTGCGGGGATAGGTTACAGTCATATTTGTGGGATTAAAAATCTTAGTGGTGTTAAAACTGCTTTTTGCTGGGGTAAAGCTACAAATGGAAGGCTAGGGCTTAATAGTGAAACTGAAATGAATACTCCTACTCAATTAACTTTAACTGGTTGGACTGAAATAACAGCAGGATTAAGCCATACTTGTGGGATAAAAGAAGAAAATGGTGGTAAAATGCAATTATACTGTTGGGGAAAAGCTTCAAGTGGAAGATTAGGAACAGGTAATGAAGATGATAAATGGATTCCTGCTTTAATTCCTTAGTTTTTATGGCATTTCAAAGCCTTAAAAGTCTTTTCCATGCAAAAAAGTAACTAGCAAAGCTATTTCTTTTTAATTTATAATTTTTTTCAATGATTTATAGACATTTTCATAGTTTTGGGCATCACTATCAGAATCTAATATAACTCTTAAAAAGTCATCATTTAGAAATTTAACATAAAATGATTTAATGTATGGATAAGAATAAGATTTATTAATATATGGATAGATGTATTTTTTACTTGGTGTTAGTTGCATGAAAATATATAAAGAAAATGTTATTAATATTATAACTTCAGGAATAATTAAAATTAATTTTACACTTTTTTTAACTCGTTTATTTTCTATATATTTTTTGCCAAATTTAGAAATTAATTTTCTTAAAGAAAATAATATTAATAAATTAAATAAAAATCCAATTATTATTGTTGTTGTATGAGTATCAGGTTTTATTATATATAGTTTTTGTAAAAATAACCCTATTTTGTTAGAAAACCTTGCACTTGTACTTAATATTATAAAAATTTGAACATAATCTAGTAATCTTGTGTGAATTTCTTTTTTATAGCTGTAAATAATCAGGTATATTGTTATAATTAAAAAAAATATATCTATGATAAAATAGAATTTCAATTAGCCTCACTCAAGAAAGATACTATACTAACATAAATTAATGTAAAATATCAAAAAAGAAACAGTTTACTGGTTATTTTTTTAATAGTGAAGATATAGAAGTAAGGCTAGTACTTACATCTATAGCTAAACGATATAAATCAAGACTTTTCAAGGCTTGATTTACCCAATTCTATAAATTTAATTAATCCTTCTATTGCTATCCAAAGAATAATTACAATTATAATTGAATTAATTACTGTTAAAAAGTATTTTTGTCCATTTAAAAAGTTGATTTCATTATCTATAGCCGCCCAAACGGTTACTATAGTCATAAAAATTGCAGGAAGCCCCGCTACTAACCATTTTTTACCTCCTTTATCTCTTAAATAAAGAGTGATAATTATTAAAGCTAGTGCAGATAAAGTTTGATTTACTGCCCCAAATAATGGCCACATAGATAAAGCACCTTTACCATCTGCTCCAGTAATAAATGCTAATAGAGCTGCTGTAATTACTGCAAATGCTGTTGCAACAAAACGGTTTTTAAATATATTCATTTTTAAGCCAACAAAAAGCTCTGTAACTATATATCTTTGTATTCTAGTTGCTGAATCAAGAGTAGTTGATGCAAATGAAGCTACAAAAACTCCCATAATTGTCAGAGCAATAAATTGAGGTATTCCTAATGTTGTAATCATATTACTGCTACCCATTACAAATGCACCTATTTTTGAACCTAAACCTTTTGCTGCATTCCAAGATTCATAATGATGTTGCCATGCTTCTATGCCATGAAGACCATGAAAGCCCAAGCCTATTCCACCTGCAACAGCAATTAAAACTAAAATTGCAAGTACTCCTTCCATTAGCATAGATCCATAACCTACAAATAAAGCATCTTTTTCACTAATCACTTGTTTTGAGCTTGTTCCTGATGAAACCAGTGAATGGAAACCACTGATTGCTCCACATGCTATAGTAATAAATAAAAATGGTAATAAAGGAGGTGCATCTTTAGGGGCATAATCAAATGCAGGAGCAACAATAGTCATGTCTTTCATGAACACAGCCCCAAAAACACCTAAAATTAGTAAAGTCATTGCTACTATTAATTGATAAGCATTAATATAGTCTCTTGGTTGAAGTAAAATTGTAACAGGTAATACAGATGCAATAAATGCATAAATTAATAAAATAATAGTCCAAATCCCTGTTGGGGGAATACCAAATATAGATGGCATTTCAAATTTTAAATAATATCCAATAGCAACAGTTGAATACATTGCAATTAAAGCTAAAACAGACCAAATAGTAATATTTTTTCCTTTTTTATAAACAAAGAAACCTAGAGTCATAGCTATAGGTATTTGAGCCCAAACAGGAAAAACGGAAGAAGGATAGATTTTAAAAATAATTGCAATCACTAATCCGAAAATAGCTATAACTATCCATAACTCTAAAAAAACAACAGCAAAAAATAATAATTTCGTTCTATTATTTAAATATTTTGCAGTATATTCAGAAATACTTTTACCTTCATTTCTCATAGAAATAACAAGAGAGCCTAAATCATGAACAGCTCCCATTACTACAGAGCCTAAAAATATCCATATAATTGCAGGAAGCCAACCCCATATAACAGCAATTGCAGGCCCTACAATAGGTCCCGTTCCTGCTATAGAGGTATAGTGATGTCCAAATATAATCTCTTTTTTGGTTGGAACATAATCAACTCCGTCTTCCATAGAAATAGAAGGGGCGATGTTTGATTCAGATAAATTAAATATTTTTTTACTTAAAAATTTACCATAAAATCGGTACATGATAACATAGCCTACAAATGGTAAAAGCATTAATAATAAAATATCCATAGTTTCTCCTTATTTAGCTTTTTTTACTTTTTTTACTTTTTGCCAGTATTTTTTTACTGCTTTTAGGTGGTCTGCATAATTTGTTGTAAATGTATGAGTGCCATCGTTATTTGATACAAAATACAGATATTTTGTTTTTACAGGTTTTACAGCGGCTTCTATTGACTTATAGTTTGGATTTCCAATAGGTCCAGGTGGAAGCCCTTTATAAATGTAAGTGTTATAAGGATTTGTTGGGTCTTCAAGCATTTTTTTGGTAATTCCTGCATGATATTTTGTTGATTTTCTACCTGTTACCTGATATATTACCGTCGGGTCTGTTTGAAGAAGCATGTTTATTTTTAGTCTATTGTGAAAAACAGATGAGACTTTAAATCTTTCACTATCAGTTGTTGTTTCTTTACCGATAATTGATGCAATTGTCACAAGCTGATGAGTGCTCCAGCCTAGTTTTTTTCTTTCTTTGTCGTAATTTTTTATTCTAGTTTTCATACTTTTTACTAATCTATCTAAAACTATTTCAGGTTTTGTCCAGTGTTTAAATTTATATGTTTCTGGATACAAGTATCCTTCTAATGTTGGTTTATAGTTTTCTCTGTCTTTTGGTATAACATAATCTATGTTATACTTCTTTAACATTTTTTTTGATTCACATAATTTAATAAAAGCTTGTGCCTTTGTAACTTCAGCTTTTTCTAAAAGCAGGGCAATTTCTTGATAAGTGAGATTTTCAGGAAGAGTTACTTGATATTGTGCTTCTTTTCCTTCTATTAATACCTTTAAAACATCATTAGGTAGTAAATCTGTATAAAATTCAAATTCACCGTTTTTAATTTTTTTATCCATTGCTTTTAGTCTTACAAATATTACAAAAGACTTAACATCAGTAATAACTTTTTTCTTTTTAAGTAATTTTGCAATTTGCTTTACAGATGTTTTAGGTATAACAATATTTATTTTTGTATGTTTTGCAGATGGTTTTTTATTTATATATTTAAAAAAATCGCTAGAGCTATATTTTTTTATAAAGAGTAACTTTAGTACATATTTTAAGTTAGCTCCTTTATTTTCGTTTGAAAATTTACTATATTCTAAGCCAATGTAAGTACTAATTCCTCCAGCAATTAATAAAATTGTAACTAAGATAATAATTATAATCTTTTTCATTTATTCCTCTTTAAATAATCTAAATAATTTTGTAAAAATATTGTTGCAGCTATTCTATCTACATTTTCTTTTCTTGTCCTTTTAGAAACCTTTCCTATAGTTAGTATTTTTTCTGCAGAAACAGAAGAAAGTCTTTCATCCCAGTAAACAATTTCTATATTAAATTTTTCTTCTAATAATGAACCAAATTCTCTTACATATTTTGCAAAATGTTCTTCTCTACCTGTTAAAGTTAAAGGAAGTCCAAGTAGTATTTTGCCTATTTGATTTTCTTTTATTAAGTTTTTTATTATATCAAAATCATTTTCATTATTAGTTCTATGTATGGTTGTTAAGGGAGTGGCTACAGAAATAATAGTATTTGCTTTTGCAACACCAATTCGTTTAGTTCCTATGTCGAGTGCTAAAATTCTCAAAATATAAATATTACTCCTAATTTAAATCTTAAAAACATATTAAAATCACCATTATTTATTTCTTTACCAATTTGAAAATCTTGAGATTCTTCAAAAGCAAAATTATTTGATATAAAGAATTTAAAACCAACTCCCATTGCCAGAGTTGATGGTATATAGATAGCATCACTTGTGAAATAAGGATTTAATACTAGTCCTAATTTAATAAATGGTTTCATAAAACGAGTTAATCTAGGTAAATTATATTTTGCACCACCTTCAAGATGTAATAAAAAATATTTATCAATTGCGCCTGCTCCAATATTGGCATAAATTGCTAGAGTATTGTAAATCAACCCCGTATTGTATTCAAAATCAGAGCTTATAGTAAAAAAGCTGTCTGTTATACCTGAGAATACCGAATTAAAGTTAATTGTTGGAATGATAAAAACTCTACCCATATCTTCGGCTTTGGGCATGATGAAGTCTTCTTTTTTAACGGGTTCTAACTCATTTTCATTAGGTGAATCATTGTTTTCTTTGGTAGAGGGTTGTTGAGCTTCTTTTTTTTCTTCTTTAGTTGTAACAACAATATTCTTTTTCTTGTTAGTAGTAGCTTCTTTATTATTTTTTTTGACAGTAGGGACGCTTTTTACTGTATTATCTTCTATCTTTAAACCAAATATTGTTGTTGAAATTGTGATTATCAAAATAATTAAGTATTTCATATATCCCTCAAAATTACTGTTGACTTATTTTATAACCTTTTTTTCTTAAAAGTTCAATTATTCCCTCTTTTCCTATTAAATGTCCGCCTCCAACTACCACAAAATAGCTATTTTTATCTGTTTTTAACATTTTATCCAGTTTTTTAGCCATATTTATGTTTCTATCAATTAAAAGTTTTTTGTAGTAAATTTTTAATTCAGGATACTTATTGGCATATTTATAGGAAAGGTTTGTAAGAGTTTTGGTTTTTCCTATTTTCCATTCATTAAACATTTTATCAAGAAGTCCTTGATATTTGTCCCAATCTTTGAGCATTAATTTAATATTTAATATATTTAATTCTTTACTAAAACCTGCTAATAAGTCTAATTGGAATTCTCCTGTTTCAAGTTCAAGAATATTTTTATTATCTTTTTTAGCCAATGTTAAAAAGTGTAAGTCAATACCTGATTGCGGGTCATAACCTAGTTTTTTCATTTGAAATATTGTTAAACTTAAACTTGCAAGCCAAGGCTTCATTTTATTTATGGCAAGCATAGGCAAACCTATTTCTGTTGCTCTTTTAGAAAATTCAGCATATAAACTAGATGGTAATACATCTTTTAGTGTTTTATTTTTAAACATTCCTACTTGCATTGTTTTCATTTGTAAGGATATTTGATCTTTTTGAACATCTACTTCAACAACTAAATTTTTACTATTTTTATATGCATTTGTGATTTTAGAATTTAATGGGTAAAGAGATGGCTTTGCAACATGTATAGAACCTAATAAGTACATGTTAGATTTACCATTTTCAACTTTCCACATAAAGGTTTTAGTATTTTGCTTTTCTGCTTTCTGCTTAGAGGCAATCTTTAAATCAACTTTTATATCTTTATTATTATTATTTGTAGTTTTAGTAACTGTAGTTTTTTGTATTTCTTTCTTTGTGTTTAAGTCTTGAGCAAGGCTTTTTTTGTTACAAGATATAGCTATAAAGGTCAATAATATTAATAGTAGTAATTTTTTCATGTTATCTCCAAATAATTTAACCACTTTTAACATATAATAGATAAAAATGCAAAATTAATAAGAGTCTGCTTTTAAAAGATGTAGCACTTTTACTTGATTTATTATCCTACCCTTATAATTTCCAAAATCTTATTGTTTTATGCAATATTACTTAAATTTTAATATTTCCCCTTATTTTTCCTTGGAAAATGCCATAAGAATAAGGCTACAATCTAAGTTTTTCTTAATTTATATCTGTAGTTGCACATTAGTTATATTGCTAATTTTAATTATGAAACAGTAAAATAGCAAATATTGTCAATCAATAGCCCCTAAATCTTGACTTTAATAACAAATCACAATATACTTTTATTATCTTTTTAGGTGTTGTTATGTTGAAATTATTAAATAAATTATATTTTTTTATACTATTACTAACTTTATTTTCTGTCAATATTTTTGCTATAGTTGAAGGGACTTATCCCGATAGTACAAATTTGAAAAAATATTCAGTATTTGGTTCTGTTGTAACAACAGGAAATACCATGATGGCTACAACTCCTCCAGGTAATGTAAATGACATATTACTTTCAGAAAGTAGTGGAGATTTAAAAAATATGCCTTTTGATGCTGAAATTGTATCTGCACATATTTTTTGGTCTGGATCTCTTGGGCCAAGTTTGTTTGTACCAGATGACAATATAACACTTTTAACTAAAGATAATGATATTCATAATATTCAAGCTGATAGTTGTAAAGTTGTTACAAATATGGAAGGCTTTTATTATTGTTCTGCAGATATAACTACAACTATTGTTAATCAAAATATTGTAAATTACAATGGTCGTTATACTGTTAGTAATTTAAAGGGAGATGTTGGAGATTGCGAAACGAATCCATATATTTGCCAAGCAAAATATGCTGCATGGAGTATGGTTGTTGTTTATAAGTCTAAGAGTGCAAAGGTAAAAAGGGAAATCTTACTTTATGATAGTTTTTTACATTTAGATGAAAGAGAAGATAGTATAGGTATAACTCATTTTGATATTACAAATTTAACAGTAAATAGCCCTGCAAGAGGAGAATTTACTTATTTTGGCCTCGAAGGAGACAGGTTTTTAGGTGTTCCTCCTCAAGATGCTCCTGAAAATCAATATCCATGTGACACTTGTTATGATTTTATATCATTAAACAATGTAAAATTATACGATGATTTAAATCCTCCTAACAATATATGGAACTCATCTATTGCAACTGCTGTAGATATAGATACTTTTAAAATTGGAAATCAAGGTTTAAATATTTTAAGAAGTGGAACCAATAAGACTATACATGTGAAACTTGGAAGTGGTGATGGAATTATTCCGAATGAACACCCTGAAGCAGGTGGAGGAGAATCTGTATTTTTAGGTTATGTGTTGCTTGCTCTTGATACAATTTCGCCTAATTTTAGAACAACTAATACAAATTTGATTGTTGATAGAACGGTTGCGTCTCAAGGAGATGAATTAACTTATATTTTAACAGTTACTAATGATGGTTCTAAAATTGCTCATAATGTAATTGTTTCTAATCTTATTCCTCCTGAAACAACTTATGTGGATAATTCAACTTATATAGATGGAGTACTTGCAAGTAACGATATTGCTACTCCAATGGGATTAAATATTGGCACTATAGATTTTAGAGGCACAAATAATAAAAAAATTATTACTTTTAGAGTAAAAATAAAGTCTACTGCTATTGATGGAACTTATGTTTATAATAAAGCAAAAATTATAAGTGATGAAACAATCAATGACCCAAGTTTAACAAATCAAGTTAAAACATTAATAAATGCTCCAGTATTACAAACTCCAATATTAACAGTTAGAGACGAAAATGGAGGAAGTTATTTACCTGGAGAATGGGTAGAGTATAGTGTTAAAATTTTAAATAATAGCAATAATCCTATATCAAATTTAGTTTATGAAAATACTTTAGGTCTTGATTTTACTCAAATAATGCTTAGCTCTATTCCTTTTAATGCAAGCGATAACTCAAATTTAGCAAACAAAAAAATAAGTATTTCATCAATTCAAGTTCCTGCAAGAAGTGCTATTTTTATTAAATATAGAGCTAAAATTAAAACAATACAAGAATATATTGATTCTGGTACGCCAGAAGATCAAATAAACAATAAAAGTATCTCTAATCAAGGAGAACTATCTATTTCAACAAGGCCAGAACTTATACTTACAGATAATGACAATGGTGGAAATGAGCATGATCCAACGGTATTTACTATAAAAAAAGAAGTAAATGCGAATTTTTCTGATTCAACTATGACAGTTGAAAATACTAATGGAAGTAGTGAATTTCATCCTGGAGATAGAGTTAAATATACTATAAAAGTTAAAAATTCAGCAACAGCAACAGTTAATGCTATAAATGTATTAAATGACATAGATGAAAATTATTTTGAGGAAATTACCGTTAATAATGGTTTTTATGATGGGGATAAATTAACATGGCTCATAGCTTCCTTAGCTCCAAGTGCAGAAACAACATTAATTTTTACTGCAAAAATTAAAAAGCCACAAGCTAATGGACTTGTTATTCAAAATCAAGCAAGTATTTTTGTTGCAGGACGCTCAGATTTAACAGATGATCCAACAACTACCATTTTAGATGATCCAACTAAGTTTACAATTACAGCAAGTTCATCAAATTTTATATTTTCAACTAAAGAAGTAATAGATGAAAATGGAGGAACTTATTTTCAACAAGGAGATTATGTTACTTATGTTATAAAAATTAAGAATACAGGCGAAGCCGTAGGGGGAAATTTAACCGTAGAAGATTCAATTAATAGTAATCTTGTCGATATAGAGGTATTTAATAATGGAGTTTATAATAATAATAAAATAACTTGGAATTATATCAATACCCCAGAATTAGTAAATGTATCAGGCGAAGTTACTCTTAAATTTAGAGCAAAAATCAAAAGTACAGTAGCAAATGGTACTGTAATATCAAATCAAGCTTTTATTAGTTCTACAGACAGTCCTAGAACATATTTAACAGACGATCCAACAACTTCTAGTGTAAGTGATAGTACAAATTTTACTGTTAACTCAGCTGCAGAATTAACAGAATCATATAAAACCTACGAAGATTTAAATGGTGGTGATATAGAGCCAGGCGATGAGATAAAATATACTATTCAGTTAAGAAATACAGGTAACTTAGAAGTTACAAATATCTCTGTTATTGATAATGTAGATACAAATAATCTTGAAAATATTATAGTGGAAGATAATGGAATTTATAGTAATGGCAACATAAATTGGGCAGGTATTACTAGTCTTGCTCCACATACAAATTTAGAACTACATTTTACGGCTAAAATAAAAGAAAACACTACTCATAATACAAAGATATCAAATCAAGCTATAATTATGAGTACAGAAATACCATTTGCATTCACTGATGATCCAAATACAGCAGAAAAAGACGATGCAACTAGCTTTTTAGTTATGGCAATTCCTGATTTGTCTTTTACTAAAACAGTTGTAAATACAAATGGAACTACAGAATTTAAAATAGGTGATAGAGTAAAATATACCATTAATATAGTAAATAATTCTTCTTCTGAAACTGGAAATATAACAATTACAGATTTAATACCTCGTGATTTAGAAAATGTAACTCTTTCAAGTGGAGGAATACTAAATGGTAATCAAGCATATTTTTATTTACAACCTATAACTTCTCCTATAGCTTTAACTATAGAAGGTGATATTAAAGCTAGTGGTGAAATATGTAATCAAGCAAGCCTTGAAGATGTGAATTTTAATTATACTATTAACTCTGACGATCCTAATACCTTAAGTGAAAATGACAGTACTTGTTTTAATGTTATACAAGTTATAAAAGTTGAAAATTTCAAAAAAACATTTACAGATATCAATGGTGGTAATATAGAACCTAATGATATTATTGAATATGAATTAAGTTTTGACAATAATAGTGATGTAAGTTTGAACAATTTGGTTATTACAGATAATATTGACACTAATTTAACAGATATAAACTTAATAGATGGTGGATATTTTAACGGAAATATTATTACATTTAATTCTTTAAATACTCCTAAATTAGCAAATATTGCTCCAAACACTAGTGTTATTATTAAATTTAGGGCAAAAATTAAAACTCCACTTGCAAATAATACTGTTATTTCAAATCAAGCAGAATTAAACATTGAAGATATTAACTTAGTTTCTGATAATCCTAATACTCCTATTGAAAATGATGCTACAGAGTTTAATATTGTTTCTTCTCCTAAAATAAAATTTACTAAAGTTGTTAAAAATGTAAATAACTCAACAGAATATAAACCAAATGATAATGTCATGTATACTATAACTGCTTTAAATACAGGTACAGAAATAGCAAATAACATACTAATAAAAGATATATTAAGTAATGATTTAACTAATTTATCAGCATCTCAAGGTAGTTTCAATAATAACGAATTTACATTAAATTTACCTCAATTAAATGTAAATCAACCTATAACTATAACAATTAATGCAAAAATCAAAGATAGCGTTAGTAATAATACAGTAATTTCAAATCAAGCTTCTTTAGATAGTGATAATACTAATCAAATACTTTCTGACGATTCTGATACCCCTATTGCTAATGACCAAACTAAATTTACTGTAACTAGAGAAACTTTGCCTACAAATTTAAAAGCTTATAAAACTAGTGATAAAAAAATATATTTTAATAATGATATAGTAACTTATACCATAGAGCTTAAAAATGAAGGGCAAACTACCGTAAATAATATTATTTTAACTGATGAATTAAATAGTAACTTAGAATTTATTTCTGCAACAAATAATGCAGTATTTACTAATGGAGTAATAAAATGGGATTACAATACTAGCCCTGATTTGCTGTCTATTATGCCTAATAACTCGGTAAATATTACTATAAAAGCAAAAGTAAAAAATACTGTTAGTGATTCTACTATTATAGAAAATCAAGCAAGCTTTACATTTAACAATGAGCCTGAAATTCACCTTACTGACGACCCTAGTACTCCACAATTCGATACAACTAAAATTACTGTTGCTAGTTATGATGTTTCTGATTCAACAAAAGAGGTTTTTGATTCTAATAATGATGGTGCATTTGTTCCAAATGAGGAGTTAACATATAAAATTACTATTAAAAATAGCTCCAGTATTACAACAATTAGAGATATAAATGTAGTTGACTATTTTCCATTTTCAAAACTAGATTTATTGGATACTACCGGTTTAATTATCAATGAAACAAGTAAAACTATTACTTTTACTCCAGAAAATTTTCCTGAATTACTAGAATTAGCTCCTAATACTAGTGTAGAACTTATATTAAGGGCAAAAATTAAAGATTTAGCCACAAATGGAACTACAATAAGTAATCAAGCATTTATTTCATTTAATGGAGAAAATCAAAATATTCCAACAGATGATCCTAAAACTACTGATATAGATGATGCAACTAATTTTAAACTTTCTGCAAAAGCAGATTTATCAGATTTTACTAAAACAGTAGCATCAGATAATGGATATTTTCCTAATGAAGAAATCAGATATACCATTAAAGTTAAAAATAAAGGAACCGCAAAAGCTAAAAACTTAATAATTACCGATTCTATAGATGATAATCTTGAAATTATAGATGCTCAAGAAGGTGAAATAACAGCTAATAAAATATTGTTTCACTATAATAACATTGATACATTAAAAGAGTTAAAGTCAAATGAAGAAGTGTCATTTGTTATCAAAGCAAAGATAAAAGATGGAGTAAATAACAATAAAATAATATCTAATCAAGCTATACTTAATTCTGAATCAATTCCTAATTCAGAGCTTAGCGATGACCCAACTACTACCCAAGAAAATGATGCTACTATATTTAAAGTAATTAATTCCTCTAAATTATATGCAGAAAAGATAGCAATAGATTTAAATGCGGGTAAAATAGAAATTGGCGATATAATAAGATATCAAATAAAAGTATATAATAAAGGTTACAAAACATCTTTTGATACCAAATTATACGATGAAATTCCTTCTTATACTCAATATATAGAAAATTCAACAAAATTAAATGATGAAACTGTAGCTGACAATAACGGTGTTGCCCCTTTTATAGATGGAATGGATTTAGGAGATATAGATATTTATGATAATACAGATAATACCGTTAAAATAATTACTTTTGAAGTTAAAATACTTGATACTGCCCCTGATGGAGCTAAAATAGAAAATCAAGCAAGTATAGAAAATGCAGATGGAGAGAAAGCTGTTACTGATGATCCAAATACTAGTCAAGAAAATGATGCTACTGTAATTTATTTAGATGATAGCTCTTCTATTTTTAATAAATTTGATAAAACCGCAATACTTGAAGATACAAATAATAATGGTAAAGCAGATATAGGGGAGCTTATAAAATATCAAATAGAATTAGATATTAAAGATTTGCCAGAAACTATTACTATAGAAGATGCAATACCACAAAATACTAACTATGTTTTTGGTAGTTTACAAGTAAATAGAATACATCAAACAGATGAACAAGATACTGATATGGCATATTTTGAAAACAATAAAGCTTATTTTAAAATTTATCCTTTTGAAGATACTAATACTAAAGCTAGTCTTTCTTTTAAAGTAGAAATAAAAGAAGGAAATAAAGTTGTAAATCAAGCAAAAACATTTTTTGATAATAAAACTTATTTAAGCGATGACCCTAATACTCCTATCAAAAACGATGCAACTATAACTTACATAGGAGATACACAAGAAGCTAATTTATCTATAAAAAAAGAAGTAAAAGATATTAATGGGGGCATTACTTTAGCAAACGACGAATTAGAATATAAAATTACTGTCCAAAATACTGGTAATAAAGAGGCTGAAAATAGTGAAATTATAGATGATTTACCTGAAAGTTTGGAGTATATTTCTAATAGTGAAGAACTTTCTGATGTTTCTGCTCATTATATTTATAATCCTAATATAGGCAATGGACAAATCAAAATTTATGGATTGAATATAGACAAAGCTGGTAAATTTATTGTAAAATTTAGAGTTAAGATAAAAGATACTGTTCAAAAAGCTGATAAAATTACAAATATTGCAACTTTAAATAATGAAAAACAGAGTAGTGCTTCTGTAGTTATAGGAGCTAGTGCTGGAACAGCATCTATTTACGGAGATTTATCATATTTTAATGAAAATAATGAAAAAATAGCTCTAAAAAACTATAAAATTGAAATAACAGAAATCAAAAAAGCAGAAAATCTAAAAGTTTATACTACTACAACAGATGAAGATGGTTTATTTAGAATTGATAATATCAAACCTGCAGAATATTTATTAAAATATTATAATTCAAATGGTACTTTCTTTGGAGAGAAAAAATTAAATTATTTAAGTTCTGAAAACGATAACAAGCTCAATCTTGTTTTTATTCCTACTGGTTTTATTTATAACTCTAAAACAAAATCCAAAATAGATAATGCAAGAATTTATTTATATAATAAAACAGCAAATGACAACATAATTCATTCAAATTGTTTTGATTTAGACTTAGTTACTCTTCCTACAAATCAACAAGGTCAATTACTAGAAAGCAATGGTTTATATAAATTTACTGTTAAAGATACTAACTATGATAAGCTAGGTATATGTGTGATGGGATATCCAAAATATACTTTCCCTTCTAGCCTTAAAAAACCTTCTTTTGGTGAAGTTGAAAATGAAAATGGACATATTTCTAATAATAAATATTATCTTGAATTTACTCCAACTGATAATTTAGACATTCTTAATAATAATAATATAGCTCTTGACCCAATTGAAAACTCAATTAAAATCACAAAGTCAGTTGACCAAAAAACTTCTACAGCAAATTCTATTATTACATATAGAATTAAAGCTCAAAATAAATCTAGCTATTCTTTTGAAGGAACAAATGGTGTTTTTATATATGATTTACTACCTAAAAACTTTAAGTTAATCAATAAATCATACAAAGCAATAATAACTAGCTTAGATGGAAGTCAAAAAGTAATAAAAGATATAGCTATTAATTTATCATCTCAAAATTTAACATTTGGTCCTATAGATTTTAAAGAAGGTGATGAGATAGAAATATCATATAGAGTTGCAATAGGTTCCAATGTTAAATTAGGTAAATATAAAAATATTGCCTATGTATTAGATAGTAATTTAGAAAAATTATCTTTTGAAGCTAGTGCTGTTATACAAATTAAATATGATTTTGATTTTGATATGGGAGCGGTAATAGGTAAAGTCTATTGTGATGACAATAAAAACTCATATCAGGATATAGGAGAAATAGGTTTAAAGAATGTTGATATTTATAATGATGAAGGCTTTGTTTCTAAAACTGATGAATATGGAAGATACCACTTTACAGTATTAAAACCAGGGGCTCATTTAATAAAATTAGATAAAAATACTTTATTATCAGGAATAAAACCTATTGAAGAAAAAAGAACTATAAGGATAACAAAAGGTTTATTATCAAAAGTAAATTTCCCCGTTGATTGTAAAGAAGTAAATAAAGATAAAAAGTTTTTAGCTATAAATAAGAAAAAAGCTAAACTTAGCCCTATCAAGGATTTAATAACATTAAGGGGCAATTTAAATAAAAGAATCTTTTTGGGTAATAAAGAAATAACTGTAAAAAATTATATATTAAAACAAAATAAAAAATTAGTCACAGAAGATGAAGAAAATACTTATTTTATTAAAGATTTAAATGATAAAGTTTTAGTAAATTATTATATTTATAAATTTGATAAAGAATTATTTAGCAACAAAACTAAATTAACAGATTTATATAGATTTATACAACAACGGGGTAAATTAAAGATAAAATTACCTGCAAATCAGTATCTTGTTTTTGCTGAAATAGTAAAAAATAATAAAATTTACAGAACTGCTCCTATAATTTCTATGTCTCAAAGAATACCAAATGAAAAGGGAGAAGGGTTAATAAGTTTTAAAAAGCTAAAATTTGAGTTTAATCCACAATTATTTATTAATGGAAGGCTAATAAATAGCTCAAAATCAGGTAATCTATTTCATGTTTTTCATAAAGATAATCTAAAAAATGCCTCAATACTCTATAAAGCTCCTAATGGTATATCTGTAAATGAACTAATGGCTTTAGCTGTTAGTTCTAGTAAGAGTGTTGCTTCTCGTAATCATGTTAGTATTGATGGTATTGGTGCTAGTGTTATTGAAAATACTGAAGTCGGTGCTAGTGCTAGTTCAGCTTCAGCTGTTAGTGCTGGTAATAGTGTTAGTTCTGGTGCTAGCAATAGAGTTAGTGTTGGTGATAACAGTAATAGTATTAGTGATAGTAGTGGTTATTTGGATAAATTTTTATCTAAAAAAGATAAAAATGATATAAAAACTCAATATGATTCTTTTGGTGAAGATAGAATTACAAAAGAATTTGCTTCACAAATTAAAAAAGAACAGTACATTAAAAATTTTTATGGATTGAGGCTAGCTCTTCCTGTTGAGGGTGCAATTATTCATTCTGATTCTATAAATATACATGGATTTCAACCTGAAAATTATGAAATTACTATAAATAATAATAAAGTTATAGCAAATGCAGATGGCTATTTCGATTTAGAATTAAAATTGAGTAATAAAACTAAACAAATTATTGTAAAAGTTAAAGACAACAAAGGAAGGAAGGGTAAATTAACAAGAAATATAAAAGTTGCTGATTTAAATTACTTTTTGATGGCTTTTGCTGATGGAACTATTGGCTACGATAAAGCACTTTTAGATGATACAAATTATAAATATCTACCAGATAGTAAAGTATTTGTTCAAGGAAAGGCTGTTTTATATTTTAAAGGTGGTGTAAAAGGTAAAACTCTACAAAAATATGTAGGCAAGTTTTTTAAAGAATTAAAAGCAACTGCCCATATTGATACATCTAAAATGGAAGATTATGAAGAATTTTATACAAATTTAATAAATCCTGAAAGATTTTATCCTGTTTATGGTGATAAATCAAAAGAAACTCAAGATATTAAATCTAGAGGAAAAGTTTATGTTAAAATAGACGCAGATAAATCAAGTATTTTGTGGGGTAATTTTAATACAATAATACATAATTCTGATTTGGTAGAATATGATAAAACTTTATATGGTTTTGTTTTTGATTTTAATAAAAAAATAGGTGATTTAAAAAATAGAGCAACTGTTTTTTATAGTGGAGATAAATTAACATCTAGAATACTTTACAATGAATTTCAAGGAACTGGAGGTTCATTATATTACTTACAAAGTACTTTTATAAAAGAAGGTACTCAAAGAGTTAAAGTTATAGTTAGAGATAGAGATACAGGTATTGAGTTATACAAAAAAATACTTACTCTAAATGAAGATTATACTATTAATTATGCAACAGGTACAATTTTATTAAAAGAGCCATTGCCTTCTTTTGTTAATAGCAATTATTTGACAAGCGGGAAACTAGAAGCTAATTCTTTACAAGGAAATCCTGTTTATTTGGCAATTTCATATCAAGCTGATACAAATTTTAATATTAATAGTAATTCTACAGTAGGATTTTCAGCAAAAGAAGAGTATAAAAATGTTTATATTACTGGGCATGCAATAAAAGAAAATCGAAGCGTTGCTAGCAATAATAGTGATTACAGTTTAGCAGGAATGGGTATAGGTTATAAATTTGGTAAAGACAGCTATGTTTTTACAGAATTTGCTCATAGTTCAAATTATGATAATTTTAGCTTTGTAAGTGATGATGGAGGAATAACATTCAAGCCTATAGGAGAGGAGTATGCTAATGTAAGTGGTAATGCTTATTCTTTTAAAGCTCAATTGTCATTTAAGGATTTTAAATTAAATAATAAAATGTTAAATTCTATAGTTACAGTATTTAATTATCAAAAAATGGATAGATATTTTTATAAAGTAGGTAATAGAGTAGGTAATGATCAAGGTGGAAATAAAATTTCATTAATATCTAAAATGGATATAGATAAAAATAAAAAAATTAATTTAAAATATATAGGAGTTATTTCAAACTATGACTTATCAGCTACGGCTACAAATAAATTAAATAAGCATCAAGTTACTTTAAGTTATAGTCAACAAATAAATTCTAAAATATCATTTGCAATAGAGCATCAAGCTGGTTACATCTCTCAAAACCGAGAAGAAGATATAGAGCTTAATGTAAGCCCATTTAATGATAGTTTTTCTACGAATATAACATCTCTTCTTTATAGGCATCATGTACTAAAAGATTTAACTATAAGTTTGCAACAAGATATAATAGAACAATATGATAAAAGGCTAACAGCTTTTACTATAGGAGATAGATTTACAACTGGTTTAGGTGCAGAATATCAGTTAACAAATGATATTGCTTTAACTGCTCTAGAAACGCTTAAGTTTTCTGGAGATAACTCAACTACAGCTGGGGTGAAATATAAAATAAATGAAACATCAAGTCTTTATTTAAATCAAAAGTGGATAAAAGAAGATAAAGGCTTATCTAATACTTTGTTAGGTGCAGAAACTTCATTAGGAGATGGGGGTAAATTATATGGAGAATATCAATTAAATCAAGAAATAAACAACTCTCAAAACTCTCAAAATAGAGCATTAGTTGGCATAGGTAAAACTTATAAAATTAATGATAAATTATCTATTCAAGGTGGCTTAGAGCATACATATTATAAAACGGCAACAACAGAAACTAAAAACAGGTCTGCAATATCGTTAGGCTTACAATTTCAGTTGCCTAAAGAGTTTATATTTTATACTAAACATGAAATTAGATATGATAAGTTTGATGAAACGAAATTGCATTATACTACAACAAATGGAGCGGAGTATAATCTTGGAAGTGACTTAACACTAGTTTCAAAAGTTAATTTTTATATTACAGAAAACATAGATGCAAATTTAACAGAAGCAAAAATGTCAGAAATTAGTTTAGGATTTGCATTTAGGCCTATAAGTTACGATTTCTTTAATTTATTAGGGAAATATAGTCTTATTTCACAGTTAAGGCCACTATCTTTAAACGATAATTCTATTTATCAAGAATCGGCACATGTTATATCTTTAGCTGGTATATATGAAACTCCATTTAAGCTTGAATTAACAGAAAAAACAGTTTTAAAGTATGGTTTAGCATCAGAAAATAATACTAGTGATAATTTAGTTATGACTCTCCTATGGATAAATCGTTTGGCTTATCATATGATAGAGAAATTTGACATAGCTCTTGAATATAGATTAAGAAAAATGCTTAATTTTGATACTAATCAGGGCTTTTTAGTTGAAGGAGCTTATAAAATCAAAAAATACTTTTATTTAGGTATAGGATACAACTTTACATCATTTACAGATGATATATTCTATATGGATAATGATGATGGAGGTGGATTTTTTGTAAGAATTAGTGGAAGTTTTTAGGAAATTTGATTAAAGCATTATAAAACTCTTGCAATAATAAATAAAATTTGTTATAAGATAACAACCTGTGCAACAGGTGCATTTGTAATCCGTCAGGTCTGGAAGGAAGCAGCGGGCAATTGTTAACTTGTGTGCACGGGCCTTTTTTATTTTTTCTTCTTTTTTTATATATCTTTTGACAATTCTAATCTATTAATTTATAATCAAAGCAGGAGGTTTTATGTACTATAAACTTGTAACGAGTAATAAAAAGGCATATCATAATTATTTTATAGAAGAAAAAATTGAAGCAGGTATAGAGTTAGTCGGTTCAGAAGTTAAATCACTGCGTTCTGGCCAAGGCTCAATACAAGAAGCTTATATTTCAATTAAAGAAACCCAAATATTTTTGATTAATGCTCATATTCCTAAATATAAATATGCAACTTATGACGAATTAGCTCCAACTAGAACAAGAAAGTTATTATTACACAAAAAAGAAATACTAAAATTAAAACAAAAACTTTCTCAAAAAGGTTATACGGCTGTACCTTTAAAAATTTATTTTAAAGGTAATTTTGCAAAAGTTGAAATAGGGCTTGCAAAAGGTAAACATACTTATGATAAAAGAGCAAGCCTAAAAGAAAAACAACAAAAAAGAGAGATGAGTAGAGTAGTTAAAAGTAGTAATTATAATTAGAGGTTTTTTTGGATATTTTTGAAACTAAAATTTGCCCTATAACAGGATTGAAAGTAGAAGTAAAGGAAAAGTGGCAATTAAATCATGGTGATTATTCTTGTAAAATTGGTGTTATTGGAGAATCCATAATTATTTCAGAACCTAGAGGGATTTCTATAAAAGAAACAACTCTTATGTTTCTTGAAACATTTAAAGAAATTACAGAGGCTTATCCAAATACTAAAAAATTTATTTTAATAGATAATTATTTAAATTTTAAAGAAGCAACAAGAGAAGCAAGAAGAGCTTATATAAGTTATTTAAATTCTTGTCATAAAATTGAAATGATAGTTTATATAGGATTATCAAGAAAATTATATTTAAGTGTCAATATAGGAAAAATGATTAATTATTTAAATTTTCCAATCAATATATCAAAAAATTATGAATCAGCTCTTTCTGAATCTATAAAAAAACTTAGTAAGTTAGATTCACCAAATAATATTTTCTTTAATTATAAATTTTCTTCAATAAAATTTGATAAATATAAAGAACCTGAAATTAAAACAAATAATAATTTATCTAAAATATTAAAAAATCCAATTGTTTCTACCTACATTGATGAATTTAATAAATATTTAATGAATATCAAGTGGGATGATTATAGCTATAAACTTCCTATTATTGGTAATTTAGATGAAAATCATCCACTAATTGTTTTAAGAGAAGCATTGTCTATAATAAAATCAGATGTAAGCGAATTAATAAAAGATTTTATAGAGCAAACCAATATTTTAAAGAAAACACAAGAAAATTTAAAGGATTTAAATACTAATTTAGAAAAATTAGTAGAAATAAGAACTAGAGAATTAGCAGAAAGTAACAGAAAATTAAAAATTGCAAAAGAAGAAGCCGAATTAGCGAATAAAGGAAAAGCCGTTTTTTTAGCAAGTATATCACATGAATTAAAAACGCCTTTAAATTCAATTTTGAGTTATTCCTCTATGGCTGTGTCTAAAATAGATAAATTATCTCAAGAGAAAATAATTAATTATTTTTCTCAAGTTAATACAAGTGGGAAACGGCTTTTAACGCTTGTTGAAAGTTTAATAGATATTACAAAGTTTGAAGCAGGGGCAATGATTTTTAATTTTTCTGAAAGTAACATACTTGACTCTATGGATATGGCTATTTCAGAAGTGTCTTCTTTGGCTAATGCTAAGAATATTAAGATACATCTAACTAAAAATTTAATTACTCATGTTTTTACTTTTGATAAAATGAGGATAATACAAGTATTTGTAAATATTCTCTATAATTCAGTTAAATTTACACCTGAAAATAGAAACATTTATATAGATTTACAAAATAAAGATAATAACTTTATCTGTATGATTAAAGATGAAGGAATGGGCATCAATAAAGATGAGTTAGAACTTATTTTTGATATTTTTAAAAGAGGAAAAAATGCAACTTCTTCAACAGGTACTGGTTTAGGTCTTGCAATATCTAAAAATATAATAACTGCTCATAATGGCAGAATTTGGGCTAGTAATAATAATGATATTGGTTCTATTTTTACAGTTGAAATTCCAATTAAAAAGTTAAATAAATAAGCATATTATTCTAAGAATGGTAATGATTTACTTAGTAAATCATTAATTAGGAGTGAATAATTAGAAAGTAAAAGCGGCAAATACTCCAAAGTTCCAAGATGTATCATACTGTAGTTCACCATTTTCATCTTCGTACCATGTTCTTTCGTATTGAACTTTTAAATTCATAGGCCCATAAACTCCAATATTTGCTTCTAATATTAATAATGCATTATCTAAATCAAATGCTTCACTAAAAGAATTAAACCCTGTTTTTGCATAGATAGCACTAAAGTTAAAACTTTCTAATAGTGGGACTGATGCAAATAATAGCAATGAGCTATTATCCTTACCTTCGTAATCTTCGTATGTGCCTTTTATATTAAAAAGTAATGAATTTAATAAGTATTGGTCATATCCAAGCTCTATATAGTATCCATTTTTGGCTTTTTGTAGTTTTAGAGTATCATATTTAAAACTTTCATTTGTAATTAAATACATAGAATCAAAGTAAGTAGGTATGTATTTATCACCTAAAACTCTATATTCAGGTTTAAATCTAAAATATGCCCCACTTAGTGGAATATGTAAACGAGTGTCTATACCAAAATGAAATCCATGACCTGCATCTGAAATGAAGTTAAAGTCGGTATATGGAACAACTGTAAAATATTGATTTTTGAATATTCTAAATTCTAAATCAAATGCATAAAATAATAATGATTTATATTTATAGTTTTTGTCTCCATCATTTTGGGGTGTTACAGAGGATTTTGCTTTTCTGTCTCCAATAAAAGATGTTCCTATTGCAAAATTTGAAAAATAGTTTTCTTTTCCTAAAATGAGGCTTAGTGGCCTTACATACAATCTTGTACCCATTAAACCCATTGATGAAATATCATTTGTAATAGTTTCAATTCCTCCCCATGGAGTATATACATCAAATTGTAATCCTGGTTTAAAATTATTCCAAGAAATGCTATTAAGATAATTACTGACAATTGTTGCATGACCAATATAAGATGCACCTAGTTCACCAAATCTAGCATAAAACATATTGCTTTCATCAAATTTATGACCATATCTGAAATATCTAACAATTTTTAACCAATCTGAAAATTCATCCCAATCAGCTTTTCTTATTTTGTTCCATGTTTTATCCTCACAACCATTTTCATCATTACAGTTAACCAAAAAATTTAATGGTAACTGTACGCCAAGTCCTATTATATCCCATGAAAATTCGTAAGCAAAATTTAATTTTACATAACTATCTCCTTCAATTTGAGAAAACCCTAACTCTCCCATAACTTGTTGGCTTGCTTCAGTGTTTGAATTATTAGATTGTGCTGTTGTAGCTAAATTTTTTGCTGCTGAATTTTGGGAATACGCTAAAAAAGGAAAAATTGTTAATAATAAAAAAACATAAAACTTCATAATAACTCCATAAAAAATTATTTTATTATAACATAGATTTTAATTTTTTGGAATTTTTTAGATTTAATTGCTCATTAATGTTTGTTCTAAGTCTTCACTTAAGTTTGTTTTATAGACATTTGAATGCATACGCATTGAGTAGGTGCCGTATATTGGGATAACATATATACTTTGTTGTTGTAAGCCCCAAAGCAGTGCAAGAGGTACTCTAATCTTTTGAAATACTCTTTTAGGGCTACCATCATTAGCTCCAGTAATCATTTGGGCAGATAAATATCCTCTTGTCATACCTCTTGATATTAAACCTCCACCCCCTGTTGCATTTGAATCTTTAAAGCCTAATTTTATTCTGGAACTCCAAATTGCACCTGTTAATTCTACTCCGACCTGGCTTGCAGACCAAATTTCAAAAATAATCCAATTTGCAAATGGAATTTTTAATTCATAGTTGTATGAAACTGCAACCGTTAAAACATTTTTATCTCTGTTGGTAACCCCTCTTGCCGTTGTTGCATTAGCAACTGATTCTTGAAGATTATCAAAATCATCTGCTGGGTTTACACCAGAACCAGGAGCACTGTCTTTAGTTAGGTATCCAATATCAGTAAAATCAGAAAATAATGGGTTTGTTACAGCTACAGTTGCAAATCCAAAAGTATTAATTCCTAGGCTATTCTTGAGGAAACCTTGTATTGTGCCTTGTACTGCTGCTGCAATATTAGTAAATAAACCATGACCTCCAATGCCACCGAGTAAATTATCTAGTGCATCTCCAATTTTATCACCGATTACATACATTAAATAAGCTGTCGCAAGAGTTCTTAGTGAGTTTGTTCTTGCTCTTGTGGGTAAAACGGCAATATTTGCCGCCGCCGCCATACTATCAGGGTCGGCATTGTTTACAACACCAGATCTTGCAGCTGCATAAGCTGCATAGTCTGTCATTATTTTTGCTTGCTGCATCATGGTCATTTGCATAATACCTAAAGTAAAAAATACCATTAATGGCATTACGATTGCTGCTTCAACTAGAACCTGTCCATTTTCATTTTTTTTGAAAAACATAAGCATCCCCTAATAAACCTTTAAATTCTAACATTTATAAATTAATATTCTATCGGTATAAAGGGCAAAAAATTGAAAAATTCACTTTATTATGATATTCTCTGAGTCTATTGGAGTGTAAAATGGAAAAAAAATTTATAAGTAATAAATACGATAATGAAAAAATAGAATTAAAAGGTGTATTAAATAAACTAGAACAATTTGCCGAAATAATAAAAAATAATGAGCTTAAAGAATTATTGAGTAATCTATTTAAAAGTATAGATGAACCTTTCTCTTTTGTTATTGTTGGGGAGGTTAAAGCAGGGAAATCAAGTTTTATAAATGCCTTATTAAAATCAAATATATGTAAAGTTGATATTGATATCTGTACAGATATTGTTCAAGAAATTACTTACTCTGAAGAACCATACACTAAAAATATTTCAACATATTTAACTAAAGTTGGTTTAAATAAAGAAATACTAAAAAAAATATCAGTTATTGATACTCCTGGAACTAATAGTATGATAGATCATCATCAAGTTATAACAGAAAGATTTATTCCTAATAGTGATTTAGTCTTTTTTGTGTTTCCTTCAACAAATCCACATACTAAAACTGCATGGGATTTATTATCTTTTGTTAAAGATGATTGGAAAAAAAGGGTTGTTTTTATTTTACAAAAGGCTGACTTCTTGTCAAAAGAAGAATTAGATGTAAATCTTTCAAAGGTAAAAAGCTATGCACAAGAAAAAAATGTTGAAAACCCTATAGTTTTTCCTGTTTCAGCAAAGAAAGAGGAAAATAATGAAGAAAATAGTGGTTTTCAAGAACTTCGTAAGTTTATAGAACAAAATATAACTGGAGATAAATACAGTAAGTTAAAATTATTGTCTATTGTAAATTCAATAACAGAAATACTTTCTAGACTAAATAAGGATATAAATTTATATAAATTAGAAATTAAATCATATACTGAAATTGTAAATGAAATAAAAGGTTCTTTAAAAAATGATGAAGATCATTCCAGATATGAAATTGATTCTTTAATAGATAGGCTTATAGGGGGATATAATAAAGTTGCTTCTGATTTTAAAAAAGATTTAAAAAGGGTTTTGTCCTATGGTAAATTTTTAAAAATAGCAATACCGTTTAATAGGGGAAATTCAATAAAGTCAGAAATTGAAACATTAGAAGCTAATTTTAAAGAAAAAGTTATGATGCAGTTTCAATTAGAAGCCAAAGATGGTGCTAGATATTTTGTTGATGGAATACGCAAATTACTTGAATCTCTAATTGAAGACTTAAATAAACTTGAAAATACTGTTAAAGATGAAGATTTCTTTTCTAAAATTCCTGATAATAGAGAAAATATTATAGAAGATGTAAGAAAGAAGCTAGAAGAATTTTTAAATAATGATACATTTGTTAAAACGCTAGAAAGTTCATTACCAGAATCTCTTTCTCCTGCATTACTTACAGAGGGTGCAATAGCAATTATTAGTGGAATTATACTTGCATCAACGAATATTACATTTTTAGATGTTACAGGAGGGATTTTAACGAGTTTAGGGGTGATTGTTTCAAGTGGAGCATTAATTTTTAAAAGAAATAAAATTATTAATCAGTTTCAAATAGAAATAGATAAAGTTGAAAGAGAATTTCAAGAAGATATAAGAAGAATTTTAAATGAAAAATTTGACATTATTTACAAAACAATAAATGAAAGTTTTACTAAGTTGTATGATTATGTTGAGAAAAATAATCAAAAGAAACAACCGTTAATTAAAAAATTTGAAAATATTGAATTAGAAGCAAATACATTATTAAAAGAAATTAAGTCTAAGATTAATTAATTTTACTCCATTTTTATTCTATTTATAAAAAATAAAGTTTATTTATTTAATTTTAAATAATAAAGTTCCGATACAAATACTAGTTTGTTAGTAGGATTTAGTATGAATGTAAGTATAATAAAAAAATTCTTTTTTAGATTACATCTTTTTGGCTTCATTGTAGGGTCTATATTTCCTATTTATGCATCTTTTTTTGTTAACTATAAAAGTAGTGCTCATAAAACAATATTTATAATTGGGTCTGTTCTGGCTGGCATTACTATAGGCTCTTTTGCTTACTATTTAACTAGAAAAATGATATTGAAAGTTATTAAAAAGATAGCTTATGATTTAAAAGAAATAGAAAATAATAATAATTTAAAAATTTCAATTGATGTAAATTCTAATGATGAAATAGGTTTATTGGCTAATTCTGCAGATAGTTTTGTTAAAAAAATACAAAATGATATGATAGAAACATCTAAATATTCTGAAAGTCTTGATGAAACGGCCCAAAATTTTGAAAATATCAGCTTTGAAATGGACAAACACTCTAAAAATACAGAAAATGAAATTATTGAAATATTAAATTATATAAATTCAGTAAAAGAAAAAAGTAAAAATATTTCCAATAAGTTAAGTACTAATGTTTTAAAAGAAGTTGAAAGTATAAGTAATAAGCTAGTTACTATTAATAATGAAGTTAATAATATAAACAATAGTTCCTCTGAAACTGAAGAAATGACTTATACTGTATCTTCTGCAATAGAAGAGATCAATTCAACGATTAATGAAATTTCTAATAATACATTAAAAGCAGTAAATATAAGTAATGAAGCTAAAAATGATAGTGAAGTAACATCAGAGAAAATGAAATCATTGAATGATTCGGCAAAGGCTATAGGTAATATTGTTAGCTTAATAAGAGAAATTGCGAATCAAACTAACTTATTAGCACTTAATGCTACGATAGAGGCAGCAAGAGCAGGAGAAGCTGGTAGAGGTTTTGCTGTTGTAGCTAATGAAATTAAAAATTTGGCAAATGAAACTAATGATGCTACTATTCAAATAACAAAACAAATATCAGAAATACAAAATGATGTTAATACTGGTATCAAGTCTGTTAGTGATTTGTCTAATGTTATTTTGGAATTAAATGAAATTAATGCAACTGTAGCATCTTCTGTAGAAGAGCAATCGGCTACAATATCTGAAGTATCTATGACTTTGGGGCAGGTTGCTAGTAATACAAAAGATAACACTAATAGTATTAGTGATATTACAACTGAAATGAATCAAATTACTAGTAAAATACAAAATATTACTGATAATGTTCATAATGTAACAAGTGATAGTGAAGAAAATTCAGAAAATATGATTGAGGCATTGAGTAAAATCGATAATATTGTAAAAACATCAAAAATTACTACTGAAAATGCAAGCACAATAAAACAAAGTTCAGGTAAAATGGCTGAAATCTCTAATAAATTAAATAATATGATTTCAAAATTTATAGTATGAGAAAATTATGCAAAAATCATTAATTAGAAAGTACATGTATTCAACGAATTTATTTGGTGTTTTAATGGGAGTGGTATTTCCTATTTATGCATCTTTTTTTGTTAACTATAAAAGTAGTACACATAAAGTAATATTTATAGTTGGGGCAATATTAGCAGGTATAGCTGTTGGAGGATTTTCTTATTACCTAACTAAGAAAATAATTTTATCTGTAATTAAAGATATTACTAGTAAATTTGAAGATTTAGCAAATAATAATGATTTGTCAGTACTAATTAAAATTGATAGTGATGATGAAATAGGTTTACTTGCAGAATGTTCAAATAAATTTATTGAAAAAATAAAAATTGATATGTTGAATATTTCGGATTTTGTTGATAAACTTAGTGATACATTCAAGGAGTTAGAGTATTCTCAAAATAATATAAAAAAAGAAGTTAATATTTCAAATAATAAAATAATAAATATTGATAGTGGTATAGAAGAAATAAGAGGAGATAGTTATTCTAGTTCTGAAAAATTAAATAATACTGTGAAAGTTAATGTTGGTGAAATTAATAATGATTTAATAGTAATGAGTGATAATTTAAGAAAGGCCGATAATAATTCATCTGTAATTGAAACTATGAGCTTTTCTATTTCTGAAGAAATGCAAAAAATAGATGAAGATATCGTATATTTATCAAATAACTCATTAGATGCAGCTAGAATTAGTGAAAATGCAAAAGAAGATAGTGAATTAACAACTAAAAAAATTGAAGAATTAAGTGTTTATACTAAAAATATTGAAAATATAATAAATTTAATACAAAGTATTGCCTCCAAAACTAATTTACTTGCACTTAATGCCACAATAGAGGCTGCAAGAGCAGGAGATGTTGGAAAAGGTTTTGCGGTTGTTGCTAATGAAATTAAAAATTTAGCAAATCAAACAAATAAAGCTGTTGCTGAAATACAAAAACAAATAAATGATATTGAAAATAGTATGATTGAGGGGCTACAACGAATTGAAAATTTAAATGATGTTATAATAAATTTAAATGATATAAATAATGGAATTGCAAATAAATTAGATAATCAAAAAACTAGTATTAGTAATGTTTCAGTAAATACTGATAAAAATTTAAAGTTGATTAAAGAAAATAATATGCATATTTCACAAATATTAAATACGCTAGAAACATCTACTGGTAATATAGGGAATATTGATAAAGATATAAAAAAAATATCTAATGAAACTCGTAATACTAGTAATAAAATCAATAGTATTTCTCAAGATATGAAAACAATTAAAGATATTACTAATAAAATTAATAATGATTCTAGCATTGTTGACAAAAATGCAAAAACTTTATTTGACATTTCCCAAAAACTTAGTGTATTAGTTAAGAAGTTTAAGCTTTAGGGGTGAACATGAATATTATTGATAAAAGTGAATATTTAATGAAAAGGTTATTAGCTAAAATAGACATGATTGGTGAAATAAATGGTGATTTAATAGGTAAACCTGTTTATATTAATGATAAGAAATTTGGAGAATCCACAGATTACTCAACTATTTTAGAAATTGATGTTAGTAAAAATGAAAAAAATCATTTTTTGAATGATGTAGGAAAATTAGTCAGAAAGAGGTATTTTGATTTTGATTTTATTTTTAATGTATGTTTTTCATGTGCAAAACCAAAAATCTTTGATATTGATGAATATGCGGACCCATATTCTATTTGGTTTAATGTATTCTTTGGGTATTATCAGATAGATATTCCTTTTAACAATAGACGTTATCCTTTTGGTTTTAATGAAGATATGACAATTAATCCCATTGAGATTTTAAAAATAGGTAAGTCCGATTGGAATTTTTTTTCAAATTATTTGTATGGAGTACCTTTAAAAGTAATTGAAGGCAATAATGAAGTTGTAGATATCTCTCAAAAAGAAATAAATAGTTCTATGGTAGAAACTGAAATAATACATGGTGTAGAGTTTTATAAGATTACTGTTAACTTCTTTAAGGTTATTTCTGCTTATGAAGCAAATGACGATATGGAATTAACTAATAATTTTAATAATTTCGTTTGGCAAACACTTTTTGGCTATCCTGTTTCAAGAAATGAATTTGATAAAAGCTTTATAACTACTAATATGAAATCAGTAATGTATGTTTATCATAAGGATATGAGTAATGACCCTGATTTACCAAAAGGAGAAAAACAGCATTCTACTTTTATATTTGGTGGAGTTATCAATTTGGATTATCCCCAAAATGCTTTAAAAAATCCTGATAACACCAAGACGAGAGAAGAATTAGAAGCTGAAAACGAAAGGTTTCTTGAGTTACAGTTAAAGGAAATCAAAAAGATAATACCTGAAGTTTTGGGGCTATAAGTATTAAAGAAATAAGCAATGTAGTTCTGAAATATTCATAAAAAAAATTTTTGTTTTCGTATAAATTTAATACATAAAAATTGATTTTACTATATGAAATGAATACAATTATTAAATTATTATGGAGTTAACATGACTGAGAAGAGATTAATTAAGTCATTAACAGAAAATAAAATACTTTTTAAAGCTTATATTAAACTTATGGGAGATGCATCTACAAGAGTTTATTATAGAATATCCCTTGAGGATAATTTTACATCAGAAAAAACTTTTATTGCCATGGTTTTACCTCAAAAAGTAGAAGTTAATGAAAAAGGAAATACTTCATTTATAAAAGAAGAACCATTTATAAATCTACATCGATATTTAATAAAATCAGACCTAAATATTCCTGAAATATATTTGAATGATGAAATGAATAGAGTTGTTCTATTAGAAGATTTAGGTGATTTAACTTTATATAAGTTAATAAATGCAGAAAATAGAAATGATTTAGAAAATAAATATAAAAAAGCTATTGATGAGCTAATTATTTTTCAAAACTATACACTTAACAATGAAAATAATGATGTTTATGCTTTTAAAAGAAGTTTTGATAAAGATACTTTAAAGTGGGAGCTTGAGCATTTTGTAGAATGGCGTTTAAATAAAGGTGTAGGTATAAAACTTTCTGAAAATAACATGAAAATTATAGATAGATATTTTGAGGATATTGTTAAAAAGTTAATTAAATTACCTCAAATTATTGTTCATAGAGACTATCAATCTAAAAATATAATGATTAAAGACAATAAATATTATTTAATAGATTTTCAAGATGCTTTAATTGGTTCTTATGTATATGATCTTGTTGCACTATTAAAAGATTCTTATGTGGAGCTTAGTGAAGATTTTGTTATAAATATTCTAAAATACTATATAAAAAAGAAAAAAGAAAAATCAAATATAGAGTATGATTTTAATAAATTATATGAAGACTTTAAATTGCAAGCAATACAAAGAAAACTAAAAGACACAGGAAGATTTCATTTTATTGATATTGTCAGAAATAATTCCTCCTTTTTGGAGTATTTACCATTAAGTAAAAGGTATGTTAGAGATTATTTAATAGATTTATATCCTGAATTATATGAAATTTTTCAAGATGCTTTAAAATAAAGATGTAAATTCTAAGTAATATTGATTATCACCTCCTGAGTTTAATCCTTTTGCATATCCTAATGATAAATTATAAGGTTGAAAATATCCTATTAAAAATTGCATAGTTAATTCAATTCCTAAACCCTGTTTTATATTTAATTTATATAAAGTATCCGTAATATTGGCCATATCATAAAAAAACCTTAAGTAAAATTTATGTATATAAAAGGGAAGTGTTGAGTAACCAAATTTTGAGTAAAATAAGTGTTGTCTGTATTCCAAGTTTAATAAGTTTAAAGTACTTGCCCTAAAGGCATCTTGTGGATATCCTCTTAAATATACTCCTCCTATAGCGGTTCTATCTATAAGTTTATCAGTGATTGTTCCATAATGAGGATATCCTCCGATATACTGTTTGCTTATTCCACCTTCAGACATATTTAAGGATAAGTTATAAGAAAGAGCAAATGCTCCTGAAAGTATTTCAATCGGAAGATAATTTTTATAAGATATTGCAAATATGATACTATTGTAAGTTGCAAATAATTCTTTATCTCTAAAGCTAATTCTTAAATTAAATCTTTCACCACTTGATATACTTGGAGTTGTAATTAAGTATTGAGTGTCTGCATAAAAATAACCAAGTGAAAATATAAATTTATCTGATTCTTCAGGTAGTTTTGGTGGCTTATCCCATGGTTTAAATTCATAATTAAATTTAGGGGTAGAAAAGTATCTATTTGATGCTGAAAAATAAATTTGACTGCTTCCATCGCTGTTATAAAAAGGGATTGATGTCGTTAGTGAGAAAGTATGGTATTGTGCATTAAACTTTGTTTTTTTACCATCAATTAAAAGGGTATCTGAGACAAGAGGAGTGTAGGAATATCCTAGTGAATAATATAAAAAATTTGAATTGTCTGAAAAATAAATTGCAAATAAAAAATCTTTTATGTCAAAAACATAATTTGCAAAAATTGAATAAAAGTAATATTCTCTAACATCGTTATTGCTAATTTCTAAGCCTATGTTATTTTCAAAGTTTCCTGTTGTAATTTGTGGCATTATATTTTTAGGTAAAATTTCTGGGAATATAGAGAAATCTATTTTTTTATAATTTGCTTTTTTATTGTTTGCTAAAAACAGTAATTCCTTATCTTTTAAAGAGTCATATATTTTTTTATTTATTAAATCCTTCTCTTTTATTAAAATTATTTCAAAACCATTATCTTTTTGATACCTTAATGCATAAAACTCTTTTTGTTTTTTATTGTATATTATTTTGGTGATTCCTGTGAAAAAATTTGTTTTTTTAGTAATTTGATTAGTGGTTAAATTGTATTCATAAATGTTTAATATATCATCTTCTTTATCTGATATAAAGTATATTTGTTGATTAGTATAAATAGGTGATATGTCAAAATTATCATCTTTTATAATTGTAGTTAGTTTTTTAGTTTTTAAATTTAGAGTTGCGATATTCCATAATTTATTATTTTGATTTATTGAGAATAAAAGTTTGTTTTTATTTATAAAGTTTATCTCTCCTATTGTAGTTAAGGTTTTAAAACGAGTTACTTTATTTAACTTTTTAGTTTTCAAGTTATACAAGTAAATATTTTCAATACCATAGTTATTTACAACTAGTGCTACGGTATAATTTGCGGGATTAAACTTAAAGTTTATAACTCTTAAATTATTAATTTCTATTTTAGAATTTGTTTTATCTAAATTTATTGAACTAAGTCTTTTTTCTGTTCTGTTTCCTTTTATTTTATATGAAATATAATATAATTTATTATCAAGAACTTCAAAATTAGATAAACTGTCATTAAATTTCATTATTTTTTTTAATTTTTTATTTTCAGGATTGTATTGGTATAAATAAGATATATTTTCAGGGCCTCCGCTTAATATATATAAATTGCCATTGTCTGCAAGAGCCATATTTAAAATGTTTTTACTTTTATTTTTTTTGATATTATTACAAATAGGGATATAATACTTTTTATCTTTTAGTATTCTTTTAAATTTAGTGATTTTGTGTTTTTGTATTTTTAAACGGAGTTTTTTAAATTTATTTCTATAATATTTTATAAATTTTTTATATAATTGTGTAAATGTTTTACCATTTGAATTTTTTAAGGCTGTGTTGATTCCATAGGGAATAATTTTATCTCCATAATTTTTGGTAAATTTAGAAATTCCTGAAAAATTATAGTCATACTTAAAAATGTAATCTATAAAAAATGCCCCATATAAATAAACCATTCCTCCATAAGGATATTTAGAGCTTTGATTAGATAATTCAGAAAGAGAAATGTCATTATTTAAAATGCTAGTTCTAAACATCATTTTGTAAAGAGGAGAATTTAATCGTCCTCTTTGAGTTCCAAGAGATTCAAAATAAACAGCTAAACCTTCTGTAATAAATTTAGGAAAAACTTGATTTGGTGCCATTAGTTTTCCAAAAACCGAATTTATTATTTTAGGTGTATTTCCTTTTTTATCTATGTGAACAATGTGCAAGTATTCATGTAGCACTAAAAGATATAGCCAATTGTCATAATATCCAAGTACTGATGTTGCTTCAGGAGGATAGGGGAATATGTGTATCAAATTGTATGGTATAACTCTAGCAAAACCGTTTGCATCATCTATGGAGTCAGAAATAACCACATTAGTTAATTGAGGTTGGTTTTTTACGGCTTTAGTTAACCAAGAGTTAATTTCTATTAGGTATTTTATTGTTTTTTTAGCGATATAAGTATTTTTTTCTTCATAATGAACTTTAAAGTGTTTAGATTGAAGAGTTTTCCATCTTTCTGAAAATATATTTGTAGATGTAAATATTATGATTATAATTAATAAAGTTTTATTCAATTGATGCTTTTACCTTTGGATTAAATGTTATAATTATAGGGAACTTATACAAAAACATAAATTTATATTTAAATTTCATTTTTAAAGTTGCTTCTTTAAAATTTCTATCTATTTTTATATATTTGGGTTTACAATAGTATTCTTTACTATGAATACAAAAAGATGATAGATATTTTTGTATTGCGGTATCATCACTTGTTTTACTTGCAAGTAAAACAGCCTGATTCATATTATCTTTCATTCCTTGGTATTTGTAGTATGTATATGCAGAAAAATATAATGTAAATATTACAACAACTAAAATAACTAGAGTCATGATATCTTTAATGAAACCTCTAATTGTAAATTTTCTTGAATGTTGTAATGGCACTCCTTCTGGATCTGTATCATCAAATGAAAAATTATTATTCTGATTCATTTTTGCTCTCTTTTAAAACTTTTTTTAAATCTTCAATTGTATATGGTTTTGTTAATTTATTATCAAATGAATGATTTTTATAATTAACAACTTCATCTTTATTGGCATAGCCACTAGAAACAATAATTTTAGAATTAGGGTATAATTCTTTTATTTTAGGAGCTAGTTCTTTTCCGCCCATTCCTCCTGGAATAGTTAAGTCTAGTATATAAATTGGGATACATTCATTAGCATGATTTTCTAAATAATTTAATACTTCCTCACCATTTTTAGCAGTAATAACATCATATTTTAAATATTTTAATAATTTTTCACTTATTTTTAATATCATTTCTTCATCGTCCATAATTAATATTTTATTATTGGGATTTTTTTCTGTTGCGTTTTCTTTTTTAGGTAAATCTGGATTGGTTTTTAGCCTTTTAAATATATCTTCTTCTTCTTTTGTTTCCTTATTGATTTTTACTGTAGGAAGATAAATGGTAAATATTGTCCCTTTATTTATTTCTGATTCAACACTAATATACCCATTATGGTTTTTGATAATAGAGGAGACAATGGCTAGTCCAAGACCATTTCCAGATGCTTTAGTTGTAAAATATGGTGTGAATATTTTATGTAATTTTTCTTTTGGAATACCACATCCATTATCTTTTATAATTATTTCTATATATTTACCGGGTTTAATAAATTCAATATATTTATTTTCTATCACAATGTTTTTAGCAAAAATTGAAATTTTACCATCTTTTTTTATTGCTTGTTTTGCATTTATTAACAAATTATTAAAAACTTGTTCAAGTTTAATTTTATTACCAAAAACATGATTTAAATTATCATTAATCTTTTGGTCGATTAGTATATTTGTACCACTTAATGCCATTGATATTGATGATTTTATTACAGAAGCGACATTAATAGCTTTTTTCTTCTCTTCTTTTGTTGTTTTAGTATAGTCTAGCAACTGATTAGTTAGAGATTTTGCTTGAAGTATTATGTTTTCTGTATCATTTAAAATAGTTGATATTTCAGAGTCTTGTTTGTTTATTTTTATTTTTAAATAAGTTGTATTACCTAATATTGCTGTTAAGATATTTCCAAAATCATGAGCAATACCCCCTATAAAAACAGATATAGATTGTAATTTTTGTGCTTTTATTAATTCTTCTTTTAGTAATCTTTCATTGGATAAATCTTTTATTACTATAATTGAGTTAAAATTTGATATTTTATTAGACATAATGGATTGTGATATCATAACTTCGTTTTCTGAATTTTTAAATTTAAAAATTTTATTTTTATAGTTTTTTTGACTATCATAGTTTTCAAAAATTTCTTCAGGAGTCATTAGATATAAATCTACTTTCACTGTTTCTAAGATTATTTTATCTGCAATTCGATTGGTAATAATGATTTTATTTTCTTTATTTGTTATTAAAACAGCATCTTGTATATTATTAAATAATTCATTAGTAAATTCTTCATAGTCTATAGATAAAAATAATTTTTTCACAACAATGAAGGTTATAAATGAATTTATAAAACTCCAAAAAGGAAGGAAAAAGCCTAGTTCTATATGTAATAATTTAGGTCCTAAGTGAGCAATAGGAATAGTTAGTAACATTCCAAAAGATAAATAAAATAAAATTAAATATGGTTTTGTATTAGCAATCTTTTTATTATATTTTTTTATAAGCACAAAATATGTTGTTAACATAGGTATTAAATTTAAGCTTGGTATAATTTTTGATAAAAGTGTTTGATTGTGATGGAATATTCCATTCTTTATATAAAAACCTGTAATTACATCATCAGTAAAAATTGTATAAATACAAAAGGATAGTTCCATGAGTGTAAATATAAAGACTGTTTTTTTTATATTCGTTTTAGTTAAGCTAAGTATAAAGTATAAGTAAAGTAATGTTGGTAAATTCCAAAAAAGAGCTTTGAATTTTAAGATTGCAAGTATATTGTTTGAGTTTATCATTGGGCTTACTGATACTAATTGAGTAATAAACCATAAAACATTACTTGTACCATATAATATAAATAAATTAACTGTTTTTGAGTGTTTCCCTTTTTTAGCAAAGGCATAAGTAATAATTCCTATTTCCATTACTATTATAAAAAGCATCAGTGTTCTAAAAACCATCATTTTAAATCCAAACAATTTATTTATTATATTTAATTTTATCTAGTATTTCAAATTTTTTAGTTATTAAACCACCATTCTGCTGAAATTCCTAAATAATGAGTATAATTTCCCCATGTGGTTGTTGGATTTTCAGATAAATTTGGATTTTTATGATTTATTATTTTTTGTGCAGAATCATTATATATACTTAATGAATAAATAAGTCTAATTTTAGGCTGAGTCAAATTACCTCTACCGTTTGGTGAAAGAGTAGGCATTATAAGAAATTTAAACATTTTTGGTGTTTCTGCTTTAAGTGTTGTTGAGTCTATATTATTAACTTGAAGCATTTGATAGCTTAATTCTGTAGAAATATGAAAATATTTACCAATATAGTATAAAAATCTCAAATTAAATATCCCCTCATTTATATCGTCATCATCGTAATTATTACTATCAGCATCTCTAAAACTTCTAAAATATGAGCCTAGCATTAGTCCAATATTTTCTCTTTCAAAATTTAAAGCTAGGCCTAGCAAAATCTCATTAGCACCAGTTGTCCTCTTTTCTTTATTTAAATCATAAGGAACACCTAATTCGCCATAGCTAGCTAAACCTTTTGAATATTTTGCAAAAAAATGTATAAAGTTACTACTTTTCATAAATCCATAATAAGTAATTTGAGTTCCTATTAAGAAACCTTTATCGCTTGGTAGATTATAATTATTTGAATTGTACTCATATGATGATTTTGAAATTGTGTGAAATTCTCCGTATAACTTTAATTTTAGTTTAATATTTTTAAGTAACTGAGTAACTCCAAAGCTTGCAATATATTTTTGTCTATCTAAAATAATAACTTTCTCACTACCAATTTCATCTCTTAATGGGATATTGTAATATAGTAGTTGATAAGGTTCTTTTACATCTCCTTGGTCTAGCCTATTCGCTCCTAAATGAAACTTTAATTGAGTTGAATTAGCGCTGTATCCTATTCCTGCTCCAATAGTATTTAGATTATCTAAAGGCCAAAAGTCCAAAAGGTATATATCATCTCCTCTGTACATTCTTGAACCTACCCAAATATTAAGTTTTTTTATTAATAAATTATTAACGTTAAGATACAGATTTCTAATAGCAGTATTCATTGTGAATTTACCAGTATAATGAAATGAATCTTCATTAAAAGCCATTGCAAAATTTAAACTTGTTTCTATATCCTCTTTTTTACTTAAATCAGATGTGAAATCATATTTAAAGTATATTTCTTGATATGGTAACTTTTCTAATCTTGTGCTATTTGAAACAATCTTAGTTACTTTACCGGCTCCGCCATCTAAATTAGATGCGATACCTATTCTACCATAAGAACCCATAGTAAAGTCTTTATCATTTGAAAATATAGAAATGGTAGTCAATAGTAATAAAAATATTATTAGTTTTTTCATATAATCTCTTAAGTTATCTTCCTTGAAGTTTTTTAACAACTAATTTAGCAATACCTTTTAGTGTTTCAAATACACCATCTCCACTAGCTGCAGACGCTTTGAATACAGGAAAATGATATGGGTTGAGTTCAGCATTTAATTCTTTTAAGTCTATAATATTTGGTAAATCCATTTTATTATATTGAATAACAGTAGGAATATCTTTTATATTGTATCCATATTCAGCTAAGTTATCAACAAGATTGTCCATGCTTTCTAGGTTAGCATCATATCTTGGCTCTTGAACATCTGAAACAAAAACAATACCATCAACTTCTTTTAGGATTAATTTTCTGCTTGCATTATAAAAAACCTGTCCTGGAACAGTATAAAGATGTAATTTCGTTTCAAATCCATTAATTTTGGCGACTTCAATAGGTAAAAAGTCAAAAAATAAAGTTCTATCAGCTTCGGTAGCTAATGAAACCAAGCTTCCTTTTCTTTCTTTATTTGTTTTATCATAAATATATTGTAAGTTGGTTGTTTTACCACAAAGCCCAGGCCCATAGTAAACAATCTTTAAATTTATGATTCTACTTGCATAATTTATAAGTGGCATATTAATCCTTTACTAAAAATCAAAAAGATTATCAATATCTTCATCGGTAATATTTTCTAAAAACTTAGGTGTTGAGTGAGACTCCATCTTTTTTAATAGATTATCGTATACTTCTTGTATAGGAGAAACAATAGATTTCATTTTCAACCTTACTAACCCTAATGATGTTGTTTTACTAAATATTACAACAAAAATAATCTTTTCATTTAATATAGATATATAAATATTATTTTGTTTTCCTTCGTGAAATAATACAGAGAATTCTTCTTCATCAATTATCGTAGCTAATCCAGTTGTTGCAGAAACTGCTCCAGCTATTAAAGATGCTAAAGATGTTACATCTAGGATATTAGTATTTCCGGATTCAACAAGAACTTGCCCCGATTTAGATAATAGAAATGCGTATTTTGAACCTGATTTTTGTAAAAAATCATCAAGAATAGCTTTAAATTTTTGATATTCTTCATCATATAATATTATATCGGTGTTATTAATCATTATAAAAACTCCTTTTAATAAACGAGATTATTCTAGCAAAGTTAATCTAAAAACTCAAATTTTTTCTTTTTTTTATGCTTAATAATGTTTTTTTATGTCTTTTCATAGCCATTAATGTCTATTACAAGATAAATTTAGCCTATTCACAAAATATAAATTTTGTTCAAATGTCTAAATTTTATTATTTATTTTTCATATTTACAGAATTATTCCATAATAATTAAATTCCATTACCTTTTTTTGACCATTTCAACAAATTCTTTTATTCAATTGATTTTTATGAATCTTGTATTTATGTGTTAAATCTTTTGTTCGTTTATTATAAATTAGTTTGAATTAATAATAAATTTTAAGTTTAAAATTTTAAAAATCATTAAAAAACAGAATTAATTTTCCTGAAAGCGAGCTTTTCGATGATTTTTTGTATAAAAAAGCTATGAAAAAACAGTTAATTATA
>JAMOQH010000127.1 GCA_027064085.1 bacterium
ACTTGTACAGCAGGAGAGAAAAGATGTTCTGCTGATAGTAAATCAGTTGAAGAATGTAATGCGGCAGGTGATGCATGGGAAGCAACAGCATGTGGAACAGACGAAACATGTAATGCAACGACTTTTGAATGTGAAGGAACAACAACTACTTGTACAGCAGGAGAGAAAAGATGTTCTGCTGATAGTAAATCAGTTGAAGAATGTAATGCGGCAGGTGATGCATGGGAAGCAACAGCATGTGGAACAGACGAAACATGTAATGCAACGACTTTTGTATGCGAAGCTACAGCACCAACTACTTGTGTAGGTTTATCTTTTGATAACCTTACTCCTTATATAGACCCTGATAGTGGAGAGCTTGTTGGTGGGCTTTATGTTCAGACCATTGGAAATTATTCTTTAAGTATGGATTTTTATTATGCTGATTCAGTTCCTCTTGGTAGTTATGATTTAGGTAGTGGAGTAAATACTAATTACGGAACTTGTGAAGAGTGTCTTTTGATTGGTGATAATAATGGTACAGATACTGATAATACTGATGATGTATATTATTTCCAAGAATCTGGTACAATGAATGTTACTGCTGGAGATCCAAAATCTACTGAATCTGCTGGTAATATTGTAAATATAAAGTTATCTGAAGTTACTGTTGATTGGGATAGTTATCAATCAACACCTGTTGCTGATGGTGGTTGTATTGAAATTGAAACTGGTTCTACTCAATGGACATGGAATACTATGCCAACTTGTGCTCAAGGAGATAAAAGATGTAATGCTAATAACTCAGCAACTGAAACATGTAATGATAACAACGAATGGATTGCAGATGCTGATTGTGCCGCAGGTACATTTTGCAGAGCAGATGGAAATACATTTTCATGTCAAACACCTCCTGCTTGTATAGGCTTATCTTTTGATTCTATCGATTATCTTGCAGATTATTCATCATATATGGAAATTGGAACTGATTATGCTTTTAGACTAATGGCTAATGACTCTACTGTAATTGGTACATATGATTTGGCTTCAGCAGGTGTTAATGATAATACATCAACTTGTAAGCAATGTGTTTTAGCTTATCATCTAACCGCAGAAGGTAATAGTGATAAAACATTTTTTCAAGAGTCCGGTAGTTTAGAAGTTACTTCAGGTGATGTAAATACTCCTATGTCAGCTGGTAATATAGCTGTTGCTAAATTAGTTGAAGTTACTTTTAATGATGATGGTGTATCAACAAAAGTAAATGGTGGTGAATGTATAGAGGTTGAAACTGGTAAAACTTGGGCATGGGATACTTCATGTACAGAAGGTGATACTCGTTGTACTGAAGATAAAATTGAAACATGTTCTGCTACTGGTATTTGGGAAGAAACTATAGACTGTACTGTAGCTAATAATGTATGTGCAAAACCTGAAAATGGAGTTGCTACTTGTGTTGTATGTGTAGCAGATTCTAAACAATGTAATGCAGATGGTAATGTTGAAACTTGTAAAGCTGACCAAACAGGTTGGGATGTAAGTGAAACATGTACAGCTCCTGCAGTATGTAGTGAAGATAGTTACACATGTGAAGTTCCTTTTGTATGTGCAGACCATGATTTAGATGGTGTTGGTAATGATGCAACTGCTGCTACCAGTTTAACTCTTCCAGTTGCTAGTCAAACTGGTTATGTGTGTGCTGGTGTTGATGATTGGTATAAATTTGATTTAACTGCTGGTCAATCAATAACCATTGATTTAATATTTACAACAGTAGATGGTGATATTGATATGACTTTATATCTTGATCCTGCAGAAGATGGTCTTGAGGGTGGTTATACTACAAGTGATAATGAGCAAATACTGTTTACTGCAACAGATGCAGGAACATATTATTTACAAATTGATAGTCAATGGGTAGATGAAGGAAATTCATATACACTAAATATTCAATAAAATTTATTAAATAAATTTTAACTAAAAAGGCTCCTTAAGGAGCCTTTTTAGTTTTTTCTTTAAAAAAAATAAAAAAAAACACTTAAATATCTAAAAAACTATTGACTTTAATATGAAAAAATTATATATACATATCACACGATGCCTGGGTGGCGAAACTGGTAGACGCACAGGACTTAAAATCCTGGGTCCTCTGGGACGTGCCGGTTCGATTCCGGCCCTAGGTACCAAAAGCCCTTCGTTTTGAAGGGCTTTTTTTTTATCTAATGGAGCTTTTATGTTTTTTGGCGAATTTGAAGGATTTAGCTTAAATGATTTTGAATTATACTCCGAAAAAAAGCAAACTCTTCCTGTTTTTAATTCAAAAAGATTTTTAGTTGCTAAAAAACTTGAAGGGCTTGGAGAAAATACTTCAAATATATTTTCTGATTTATACTATGATGTATCTCCTGCTACTCCTTCTGTTTGGAACCACAATAAAGTAAGTGACCAAATATTATATTTCATCAGAAAAGAAACAGAACAAAAAAAACTAGAACCATTCATCATGAAGGAAGTTTCAATAACTGGTTACATAGAAGACCCCGCAATTTATCATAATCATGTAATGTTTGGTGCTAGGGTAGCTGAAAATGGTTTTTATATTTATGTTCACTTAAACAATAAAGCAATAATAGATTATAAAAATTTTATAAATAAACTTGATTATGAAAACTTTAATAATGAATTTTTTGAATTAATAAATAAAGATATTGATATTTTTGATGAAAATTTTTCTAAGATAAATCTAGAAACACTTAAAACTAATATAAGCAATACAGAAAGTTTTTATCTTGGGTATTTTTTTGATAAAACTAATGATTTATTAACATCAGAAAGTTTTATAGAACAATTTAAAAAATATGCAACTAATTTAAAACCAATTTTTGATTTTATCAAATGGAATTCATTAAATGACTATATTGAAATGAATAAAGTAGTTAAAGAAAAGATAATAGAAGTGAAACAAGCTGGATTAAAAGCTGGAGACGAAGTTTTAATTAAAGACGACTTCTTATTTGCAGGTAAGAGAGCAATTATTACTAAATTATCTAAGTCAGGAACAGCAAGTGTAAACATTAATGGTATTCAAACTAAAATAGATGCATCGAAACTCTCAAAAGTACAATAAACTAAACACCTCAAAATACAGTAAAGGTATTAAAAACAGTCTTTACTCATTAGTGTCTATTATTATTGGTTTGTTATTTACATATTTAGCAATGACAAAACCAGAAAGCCCTACAAGTAAAAATACTAAAAATAAAATAAAAGCCGAGGAACTAGAAGATTATTCTTTTGTTTCAGTAAGTTCTACTTTAGATAAGCCTAAACAAGGACCGCCTCAAGAAAAAAAGAAAATTAAGTAATATTGACACATCTTATTTAATATGCTAAATTTATCTGTCTTAATGGAGAAATAATGCAAACGGATATGTTAAAAGGTAAATTAATCACTCTTTGTGTTACTGGAGGGATTGCTGCTTATAAAGCTCCTATTTTAGTTAGAAGATTAAAAGAAAAAGCGGCTATAGTTCAAGTTATTATGACTAAAAATGCTGAAAATTTTGTAACTCCACTTGCACTAGAAACTGTTTCTAATAATAAAGTTATATATTCACTGTTTAACGAGGGTGATAATATCAAAGTAGAACATATAGATATTGCTGATAAGTCTGATTTTATTGTTATTGCTCCAGCTAGTGCAAACATTATAGGAAAGATTGCTAATGGTATTGCAGATGATTTTTTAAGTTCTATGATTTTAGCTTATACAAAAAAAGTTTTGTTTGTTCCCGCAATGAATGTAAACATGTATAATAATCCTATAGTACAAAAAAATATGGAATTTTTAAATTCTTTTGAAAATTATTATTTTATGGAAGCTTTAGAGGGAGATCTGGCATGTGGGTATTCAGGAAAAGGTAGAATGCCAGACCCTCCATTAATTGTTAACGAAATTGAATATTTATTAACAGAAAAACCATTAAGAAATAAAAAAATTTTGATTACAGCGGGAGCCACTAAAGAGTATATAGACCCTGTAAGATATATTTCTAATCCATCAACTGGTAAAATGGGTTATGCACTAGCTTCACAAGCAATAAAATTAGGTGCAACCGTTACTCTATTAAGCCACAAAGGATGTTTAGAACTTCCATATAGAGTCAATAAAGTAGATTATTTTACTTCTGTTGATTCATTGAAAGAGCTTATTGATAAATACATAGATGAGCATGATTTAATAATAATGAGTGCTGCAGTTGGAGATATAAAAATAAAAAATTATAATACTCAAAAAATTAAGAAAAATAATAAAAGCTGGGATTTAGAATTTTCTTCTACTCCAGATGTTTTAAAATCTATTCAACATAAAAAAATATTTAAAATAGGCTTCGCTGCTGAAAGTAATAATCATTCACAAAATGCCCAATTGAAACTTGAAAATAAAGGGCTTGATATGATAGTTTTAAATGATATTTCAAGAGAAGATATAGGATTTCAATCAGATTTTAATCAAATTACTATATTTACTAAAAATAACTCTAAAAGTTTTGATAAATTAAGTAAAGAAGAAACGGCAATAAAAATTTTAGAAGAGTATATTAAGTTTACTTAGTCTTTATTCTTTTCATAATCAGGCTCAAAAAAAGACCACATGATTTCAGGGAATTCCCTTTTCATATCTGCTTCAATTTTATTTATAGAGTCTATCATTTTAATACTGGAATCGAATACTATCATTTTAGCTTTTACTGAAAGCATAACATCTTTACCTAGTTGTAAAGTTTTTATTCCTAGTATTTTCTCTATATCTTCATAAGATTCAAGCTTAGCTACATATTCTTTTTCTTTGTAATCTTCTACTCCACTACCAATTAATAAAGACATAATTTGTTTACCAACTAAAATAGCAACAATAACAAGTAAACTACCAATGAATATACTACCGATAGCATCATAAACTGGATTTCCAGTAAAAACAGTAAGAAGAATTGCAAATAATGCAAAAGTAAGGCCTATTAATGCAGCGGTATCCTCACTTACAAGTATTAATAATTCTGACCGTTTAGTTGTTTTAAACCAGTTCCAGAAAGTTCTTCCATGTAAATCTTTTTTTACTTCTCTAATTGCTCCAAAAAGAGCTGTTCCTTCTGCAAACATTGAAAATATTAATACTCCAACTGCAATATAAGGAAGTTCTAATTCTTCTGTTGAATGTAATTTATGGTATCCTTCATAAATTGAAAATAATCCACCAATACTAAAAAGCATAACTGCAACAATAAAAGACCAAAAGTATATAGCTTTACCATAACCAAGTGGATATTCTTGATTTGGTGGAGTTTTTGCATGCTTTAAGCCAAGTAATAAAAGTAATTGATTAGTAGAATCAGCAGCTGAGTGTATTGCTTCTGCCATCATTGAGCCTGAACCACTAATAAATGCAGCTATAAATTTAGCAATAGCAATAGCAACATTTGCCCCAAGTGCAAAAAATATACTTTTTAAAGAATTAGCTTCATGTGACATATTGCTCCTTTTATTTTTTATTGTTTTTTAAAAATCAAGAAATATTTGATTTCGAGATTGTTTTATTTTAGGTGACTTAGCTTTTGATAGATTTAGTTTAATAATTATATTTCTACCTTTATGTTTAGGAATAATTTTTTTAACATTTGTTTTAAAAAATTCAGTATTTAAAGTTAATGATGCCATTCTAGAGCCAAAGCTTGTATTATTTAATATTATTGAAAATGTATTAGCTTCTAATTCTGTTTGATATGAGGCAGGGTTTTTAGTTTTTATAATAATTCTTGCTTTATTATTATATTTTTTAAAAACAACTTTATTTAGAATATTATGCTTTCTACTTGAAATATTAGAACTTGTTGTTTTTACTGTAGGTGCTTCTTCATCTAAGGATATATCATTATTTTTTAAACTATTATCCATTTCTTTTTTCAATTCTTTTTGTTTTTCTTGCTTCTTAAATGAGATAGTTTCTTCTGGTTTTTCTATATCTTCATCAGATGTTATTTCCATGTTATTGTTAGTATCATTTTTTGAAACATTATTAGTATCTGAAAAATTGATAATATTAGATAGAGTAATTAATATCGTTTTATTGATTTTTTCAATTTGATAAGGAGCATACTTATTAAATAATATAATAACTTTAGTATTTAAAATTCCAGCTTTTTTATATTTTATAAATTTTATATCTTTTATATATTTATCAGTATATTTAATTTTTTTCATTTTTTCTTTAAAGAAACTTATATCTTTTAAATCCATTATTATTCTAAAAGGATTTGTTAGGTTATAGGATTTTAATTCCGTATCTTTTTTTAGTTTAATTGCGATTAATAGTGAATTGTCATTATAATTATAATCAATTAATTTTTCATTTGATAACTCAGCTTCTTTCTTTACTTCCTCTATTGCTTCCTTTTCTATTTTTTCTTCCTCTGTTATTTCATTTGAATTATCTGCAATTTGATCATTAATGATATTAGACAGAGTAATTAATATCGTTTTATTGATTTTTTCAACTTGATAAGGAGCATACTTATTAAATAATATAATAACTTTAGTATTTAATGCTCCATTTTTTTTATATTTTATAAATTTTATATCTTTTATATATTTATCAGTATATTTAATTTTTTTCATTTTTTCTTTAAATAAACTTGTATTTTTTAAATCCATTATTATTCTAAAAGGATTTGTTAGGTTATAGGATTTTAATTCCGTATCTTTTTTTAGTTTAATTGCGATTAATAGTGAATTGTCATTATAATTATAATCAATTAATCTTTCATTTGATAACATGGACTCTTCTTTTATTTCTTTTATTGCTTCATTTTCAATCTTTTCTTTTGTATTTCGAGCTATATTTTTGAGTTTTTTAGCTCCTTTTATTGTAAGCACAATGTTGTTTTTAAATTGTTCTATCAAATATGTTTTTTTATCTTTAAAAAATAATGAAACTCTCACCTTCTGTTTACCATTTCTAGACATTTTATTTATAATTGCTTTTTGAAGATATTCATCATTATACTTTTTTTCTTTTTTTACTGATGTGCTTAAGTCAACATTGTTTACATCTAAAAATATTCTAAAAGGACTAACTAATTCAAATGCTTTATAAGTTGTAGGTTTATTTGTTTTAATTGATATAACTAAATCTTCATTAATATATTGATAGTCTAGTTTTGTAAGCATATTTTTTAGTTTTATTTTCTCGGGTGTTTCTATAATTTTCTTTTCGTTTTCTTCTATTTTTTGAGCTATTTTATCTTGCTTTAAGGTTTTAACGTTTTTAAGGATTAAAAGAATTCGATTATTAAATTTATCAAGAGTATATGCAATTTCTTTCTTTAAACTTAATATTATTTTGATATTTTTTTTACCATTTCTAGAAAATTGAACAGCCATTATTTTTTTAATAATCTCGTTGTTTATTTCATTTTTATGTTTTATTTTAGAATTTAGACTCGTATTTTTTAGAGTTAAAATAAGTCTAAAAGGATTTTTTAAGTTGAAAATCTCTGTTTGGGCTTCCTCATCTAGGGTGAAGGCAATAATTAAATCTTCTTCTTGATAAGTAAATTCATAATTTTTTAATTCATTTGAATAGGTAATTGTTGATATTATTAGCAATATTACAATAAAGAATAATTTCATGTTTCTCCTCACATCAATATATTCTAAATTATATTAATTTGATACTATAAAATCAAATTAATTCTATAAATATAATAAATATTTGATTTTTAATTTTATTTATGTAAATATTAACTTATCTAATTCTCATATAAGGAGTTAATATGGCAACAACATTAGAAAATTTAAAAGATGCATTTGCTGGTGAAAGTCAAGCTTTTCAGAAATATATGGCATTTGCAGTTAAGGCAAGGAAAGAAGGGTTGAATAATATTGCAAAATTATTTGAAACAACTGCACAAGCTGAAAAAATTCATGCAGCAGGGCATTTAAAAGCTATGGAAGGAGTTGGTAGTACTTTAGATAATTTAAAAGCAGCTATAAGTGGTGAAACATTTGAATTTGAAAAAATGTATCCTCCAATGTACGAGCAAGCAAAGGCAGAAGGCCACAAAGCTAAAAAAATGTTTAAATGGGCAATGGATGTTGAAGAAGTTCATGCAAATCTTTATAAAAAAGCTCTAGAAGCTGTTGAGAAAGGTGAGGATTTGTCTGAAACTAATTTCTATTTATGTCCGTTATGTGGTCATATTGAAATGGGAACTCCACCCGAAAGATGCCCTTTTTGCGGTATAAAAGGTGAAGATTATATATTATTATAATAATACTATCACTTTTCTTTTTTAAACCAAAAAAAATGTTTAAAATTTTCCATATCTTTAAATTTCTTTAATAAATTATCTAGCCTTTTTTTAGTGATTTTTTTGTTATTTGTTCTATAAATATTTATAGCATCTACAAATTTTTGATTTATTCCATGTAATTTTCTCAAGTTTTTAATTTCTACGGTATTTAAATCTATTTTTACCGTTATAAAAATATTTATTTTTTCATAAATCTTTTCACCTATACCTTTTACGCTCATTAATTCTTCTTTTGTTTTAAAGTTTCCATTCTTTTTTCTATATTCTATAATTCTTTTCTTTTTGGCTGGTCCAATACCCGGCATAATTGAAAATTCATCTATTTCTGCTAAATTAATATTTATTTTGCCTTCGGGGTTGTTTTCTTCAGTGTCTTTTTGTTTAGTCAATTCAATAGTAATGTGGGGTCTTAACTTTTCAACTGTTTTTTTACCTATTCCTTTTATTTTTATTAAATCTTCTATCCTTTTAAAGTCTCCGTGTTCAAGTCTATATTTAATAATTCTTTCTGCCTTTTTAGGACCAATATTTGGAAGTTTTTGAAATTCTGTTTTTGTTGCGGTGTTTATATTGATTTTTGCAAATACACTAATGGAAACCGTAAACATTAGGTAGATAAGTATTTTAATTGCTACATCAAATCTCAAAATCACCTCCTCCTGAATTATCTGATAATTCATTGATGAGTTTTTCTACACTATTTTCGACTTCATTACGCTTTAAATTATTCAAATTAAATTCAATAGTTAAATAATCACCTTCTTTCAAGCCTTTTGGTAAACTATTTACATTAATATGAAGAACCTCTTCGTTTTCAAAATGTAGTTCTGCAATACTGTTTTCTATTTTATCAACAAAAATTTCCATTATTACCTCATAAAAACAAAACAAGAATACTATTATTAAAGCAAAAAATGCAAGAAAAGTATAGTAAATGGATAAATTTTATTTAATTATTTAAAAAATTATATAATTATTGTATTATATCAGTCTTGGATTGCTAGGGGAGCTTATGTTAAATAGTATATTAAATAAATATAAACCTGCTGTTAATAATAGTATATTATTCTTTTTAGCTGGCTTAGCATGGAGTGGGGTAGGAGTAATGCTTATTAAAAAAGCTATTTCCTGGATATTTGTCAATGATAAAATTCCTTTAAATTACATTGTATTTGTGTTAGGAATAATCTTGGGTGTAGTTGTTGCAATTTTTGGTTTTAGCAAAGTTGCTAATAAAAACATTAATCGAATTAATAAAAAGAGTAATAAGAGCTGTATATTTGGTTTTATTGCTTGGAAAAGTTATTTACTGATTATTTTTATGGTTGGATTAGGTATAACCCTGAGGCACTCTTCTTTGCCTAAATTATATTTATCTGTTATTTATAATGGAGTTGGGCTTGGATTATTTTTAGCTTCATTTAGGTATTTTAAAGAAATTCTTTAAAATAGTCGTTCAAACACGCTAGTGTTGTGTTTTCACTTGAATTTCAAGCTTATAATCTTGAAATTAGGAGAGGTAATATGGATAATAAAAAAATAGTAATTACAGCAGGAGAAATGAGTGGAGTTAGTGCAATAATAATATTGAAAGCATTGCAATTTCCAGAAATAAGAGAAATTTCACCTATTATTTATGGAGATAAGTATTTAATCAATAATTTACAAGAAAAATTAGTTAAATTGGATAAAATTGACTATCATAAATTAAATATTGTAGATAAGCTAAATGCTAAATTTGAAATTTCTCAATTAGGTAAGCCAAGTGATGAAACTGGTTATGCTGCTGGTTTTTATTTTGAATCAGCTATAAAAGATGCATTAGAAAATAAAATAGATGCTATAGTTACTGCTCCACTAGATAAAGATAATCTTCAAAAAGGTGGTTATCGTTTTACTGGGCATACTACAATGGTAAAAAAACTCACAAATTCAAATGATGCTGTGATGATGTTATACGGTAAACATTTAAAAGTTGCTTTATTAACTATACATAATCCTATAAATGGAGTTTCATCCATAATAAATAAAGAGAAAATAAAAAAAATAGTTAAAATCGTTAACTTTGAATTTAAAAATAAGTTTAAAATAGAAAACCCAAAAATTGGAATATTAGGCTTAAATCCTCATGCTGGAGAAAATGGGAAATTAGGAACAGAAGAATTAGAGCATTACATTCCCGCAATAAATGAATTAAAAAAAGAAGGCATCAATATAGAAGGCCCATATCCAGCTGATACATATTTTCATGCAATTTACAAAAAATATGATGTTACTATTGCATCTTATCACGACCAAGGGCTTATACCTTTAAAAATGCTACATTTTGATGATGGAGTTAACATAACTTTAGGGATTCCAATAATCAGAACATCTGTTGACCATGGAACGGCTTATGATATTGCAAATAATTTTGAAAAAGCTAGTGAAAAAAGCTTGATTTCTGCAATAAAAGAGGCTTATAGGATTGCAATGTTAAGAGAAGTTAATTAAAAAAATAGAAATTTTTAAAAAATCTATTGACTTTTAATTTTAAAAAGTATATATACTTACTCACACATCGGGGCATAGCGCAGCCTGGCTAGCGCACCTGCTTTGGGAGCAGGGGGCCGCAGGTTCGAATCCTGCTGCCCCGATTTTTGGTTCGGTAGCTCAGCTGGATAGAGCAACGGCCTTCTAAGCCGTGGGTCGCAGGTTCGAATCCTGCCCGAATCACCAAGCCTGAAAGTTTCTTTCAGGCTTTTTTTATTTTTTCCTAAAAAACAGTAAAAAATCTTGTTAAATCTACTGAAAAGTGGTATAATACTACTTCATTTTTGGGGAGATTATTATTAGTAATAATAAAGAAAATCTAATAGGTAAAATCTTTTTTAAAAAAGGTATCTTAAGTTATGAACAAGTTAATGCCGTGTATGACTATTCAATTGTTAATGGAATAAAATTTGCATCATCAGCTATTAAGTTAGGGTATGCTACAGAACAAGAAGCTCTACTCTGTCTAACTGAACAAATTGGATTCCCTGGAATTGAATTGGAAAACTCAAAGTTTCAAGCGTATAAGGATTTAATACCTTTTGAAATAGCCATAGAAAAGAAAATTTTACCATTGAAAGTGTCTGAAAAAAATTTAATTATTGCAATTTCAGATCCTTATGATAAGGTCTTAATAGATGAAATTAGTTTTTTAACTGGTAAAAAAGTGATTGCTTACTTAGCAATAGAGGATATTTTATTGGAAGTTATTCAAGATGTTTATAGTTCTGATAAAACTTTTTATAAATCTGAAAACTATAAGTCTGATGAGATGTTTTTGTCCGTTATTTCTCCATCTGTTATGTCATTTATGGAGCATGATGAAGATACTGATGATTTAATTATTGGAGAAATCCTAGATGACGAAGACAGTGAAGAGGAAGTAAGTGTTGGTGAGTTTGAAACGAAGGAAAAGACAGTATTAATTGTTGATGATGAAGAGGATATTTTGAAGCTTATTTCAAAAGTTGTTAGAAAACTTAATATGAAGCCAATAACTATTGATAACGGAAATGATGCGATAAAAGCAATAAATCGTTCTCTTCCAGATTTAATCATTTTAGATGCGATGCTTCCTGGTAAACATGGTTTTGAAATTTGTAAAGAAATTAAAGAAAGTGAAACGCTATCTTCAATTCCTGTTTTGATTATCTCTGCTATTTATAAAGGTTGGCAATTTGAAAAGGATATTGTAAATATTTATAAGGCAAATAAATTCCTAGAAAAGCCATTTCGGATATCTGTTTTAATGGACACGATAAAAGAATTGATTTTAGTAAATGAAGATGTTGCTACTCCTAGCGAAGATGGAAAATTAGACCAAATACTATCTCTTTCTGCTAAGTTAATCAATAAGGGAGATTTTGGAAACGCTCAAAAAATATTAGAGCATGCTGTTAAAGTTGCTCCTTTTTACTATAAATTTAGATATTTATTAGGCTATACTTGTTTAACTAGGGGCAATAACTATTTAGCAATTAGTGAATTAGAGGCGGCAGTAGACATAAATAGAAAATTTTTTCCTGCAATTAAAGAACTTGCTGTTTTATATGAAAAAATGGGATTTAGAAATAAAGCTATTGAAAAATGGCAAATTGCAATAGAAGCGACTCAAGATAAGTCAGTTAAAGAAAAAATTAAAAAACATTTGATAGATTTAGTATCAACTATTTAACAAAATAAAGGAAGGATTCATATGGTTGAAGAAATAAAAAAGATTAAAATTGAAGATGAAATGAAAACATCGTATTTAGATTATGCGATGAGCGTTATTATTAGTAGGGCATTACCCGATGTAAGAGATGGTTTAAAACCTGTTCATAGAAGAATTTTATATACCATGAACGAAATGAAATTATCTTATGATAAACCATTTAAAAAATCTGCAAGAATTGTAGGTGATGTTATGGGTAAGTATCATCCTCATGGTGATGCATCTATATACAATGCTCTAGTAAGAATGGCTCAGCCGTTTTCATTGAGATATATGCTGGTTGAAGGGCAGGGTAACTTTGGTTCTGTAGATGGAGATAGTGCTGCGGCAATGAGATATTCAGAAGCAAGAATGCAAAAAATGTCTTCAGAAATGTTAAAAGATATTGAAAAAGATACTGTTGATTTTGTACCTAACTATGATAATAGTATGCTTGAGCCTTCTGTTCTTCCTACCATGATTCCGAATTTATTGATTAATGGAACAGAAGGAATTGCTGTTGCAATGTCAACTAAAATACCTCCACATAATCTCCGGGAAATATTGACTGCATTAATTTACATGATTGATAATAAGCAGGCAACTGTTGAGGATTTAATCGAAATTGTGAAAGCACCTGATTTCCCAACTTCTGCTTTTATTTTAGGTACTTCAGGTATTAAAAAAGCATATAGAACAGGTGGTGGTAAAGTAGTTATTAGGGCAAGGGCTTTTATTGAGATAAATTCAAAATCTAAAAGAGAATCTATTGTTATTACTGAAATCCCATATCAGGTTGTAAAGTCTGATTTAGTTAAAAGTATTGCTCAATTAGTAAAAGATAAGAGAATTACTGATATAGATGATATAAGAGATGAATCAGGTAGAAAAGGAATGCGTATAGTTGTTCAATTAAAAAGAGCTGCAAACGCTAAAATAGTTTTAAATAAACTATATAAAATGACTAGGCTACAAATTGCTTATCATATGAATTTATTGGCTTTACATCAGGGTAGGCCAAAATTAATGAATTTATATGATATTTTACATGCTTTTTTAGAACATAGAAGAGATATTATAACAAGAAGAACAATCTTTGATCTTAATAAAGCTCTTGACAGAATGCATATTTTAAAAGGTTACGAAATAGCTTTAACCAATATTGATGAAGTTATAAAAATAATTAAAGCTGCTCAGTCAAGATTAGATGCAAAAGAAAAATTAATGGCTAGTTTTGAACTTTCTGAAAAACAAGCTGATGCAGTATTAGAGTTGAGATTACATAGACTTACTTCTATGGAAGTTCAAAAAATAATTGATGAAATGATAGAACTACAAAAAAATATTGATTATTATAATTTATTACTCTCTAATGATGATGAATTAATGAGTGTAATAAGAACTGAATTTGAGTATATTATTGCTGAGTATGCAGATGAAAGAAGATCTGAAGTTATTCCTAATGAAGGCGAAATTTCAATAGAGGATTTGATTGTAGATGAAGATATGGCTGTTACAATTAGTCATCAAAATTACATTAAACGAGTACCTATTTCTACCTATAGAAAACAAAGAAGAGGAGGAAAAGGTAAAAAAGCAATGGGAACTAAAGAAGAAGACTTTGTAGAAAGATTATTTATTGCTTCTAATCATAATGATTTACTATTCTTTTCCAATAAAGGTAAAGTTTATAGGCAAAAAGTTTATGAATTACCTGAAGCTTCAAGAACTGCAAAAGGAAGGCCAATTGTAAATGTTCTAGATTTAGATGATGGTGAAACAATAGAAACTATTTTAACAATAAAAGAATATACTGATAATAAATTTATCATGATGTTTACAGAAAATGGTGTTGTTAAAAAAACATCTTTAAATGAATTTAATAGAATCAGAAAAACTGGTAAAATTGCTATAAAAATCAAAGATGGTGATAGATTAATTAAATGCTCTCTCTCTGACGGTGATAGTGATGTATTTATGGTTTCAAGAGAAGGTAAGTCAATTAGATTTCCTGAAAGCCAGATAAGAGCAATGGGAAGAAATTCAAGTGGTGTTATGGGAATGAGATTAAATACAGGAGATAAAGTTGTAAATGCTTCTATCATTATTTCAAATACTGCTATTTTAGTTGTTTCTGAATTTGGTTATGGTAAAAAAACTGCTCTTGGAGAATATAAAACTCAAAATAGAGGCGGTAAAGGAGTTATCACCCTTAATACTACTCCTAAAACAGGAAAACTTGTTGGAGCATTACAGTTGCTTGAAGATGATAATTTAGTTATTATAACAAATCTAGGTAAATTAATTAGAATGGCAACAAATACTATTAATACTATTGGTAGAAATACTCAAGGTGTTAAACTAATCAATGTTGATAAAAACGAAATGGTTGTTTCTGCTGCGAAAGTTATGGAGACGGAAGAGGAAGATGAAATTACAGTACCGGTAAGCTCGGAAGCAAAAAATTCTGAAATAATAGAGGAAACACCTTCTGAAACAACAGTTGAAACACCTGATTTTAATCTAGAAGAAGAGTAGAAATTACATGAAAAATAAACAAATTATCTTTTTAATTTCTAATAATAATGACTTATTAGAATTATCAAGAGGTATTAAAAATAGTACAAATATAGATTTAAATATAAATTATATTAAATTAATAAGAGAAATATTGGAGAATAATAAAAAAAATACTTATATAATTGCCGAAAAATCAATAAAAGCTGAGTTATACGCAATTTGTTCTAAGTTATTGAACCCTAAATTAGAATATTCTATTTGGATAGATGAAATAAATAATACTTCTTTAAATGAGAAAATTTTAGAAATGATTACATTTTATTTTTCAAAATCATTAATAACAAGAACAAAGCAAATGAAGTTTTTATTAAATCAGCAATATAAAAAGAAAGTATTTGTTGTTTATCCGTGGATTAAAGAGAAAAAGTATGAAAAAACACCATTTTTATACAAAATATTTACTAATACTAGTTTGAGGCTTCCTGATAAATGGAAATTAGTCTCTAATTTAGAAAATTCTGATATTTCTATTATTAGTTTGAAAGACAAAGAGCTTCTTTCTAGGCTTCCAAATATAATAATAAAATCTATTGAAGAAAGAATACCTACAATAATTGTTTATCATAAGCCTAAAACAGTTAATAAAATATTTAAATATGTTAAAAATGTTTATGTTGTTAAATCAATTGAGGATTTAGATTTTAATAATTTAGAGTATTTGGCACACCAATCTTATAAGTTTAAAATACCTAAAAAATTTAGATTTAAATATAATTTAGCAAATTTAAAGAAAATTTTAAAATAAGGAGGATTTTTGATGTATTATATAATCTTTTTTCTTCTTTCAATAAATTTATTTGCTGATGATGCAGGTTTTAAACCATTACCTAATTGGTTATTTTTTACTATTATTGCTTTTTTAATATTATCTAAAGTGTTAGTTGGTAAGCTAATTAAAAATAGAGTTAAAAAACAAGCCAAAGAATCTCAAGAAGATGAAAACAACTAAAAATATTAACCTGTATTTCTCATTGCATGGGCAATTCCTAAAATAGTTGCAGTAATTAAAGATTTATTTGTTAATTTTCCGTTTTTATCTCTTTTAAGTAAATCTATTTGTATAAAACTTAAAATATCAACAAAGGGATTTCTTAAATCTATTGATTTTCTTAATACAGAATTATTAATTTCAAGTGGAGATTTTTGTTCTGTTATTTCAAGAATATTTTTTTTAGTTATATTGAATTCATCAATAATTAATTTATATTTTTCTTTATCATTACTTAAATTGAGATATTTTTTAAAGATATCTAATTTTACTTTTGCAATGGTAATTTCAAAGTTATCTAAAATTGATTTGAATACTATATTTTCTTTATATAATTTTTTTATTTTTTCTATTCCATATAATTTGATAGCATTTTCAAGTGCTGTTCCTACTCCATACCAAGTAACAAGTAAGCCTCTATTTTGTACCCAAGAAAAGAACCAGGGAATTGCTCTAATATCTTTAAGCCCGCTCATAGACCTTCTTGCTACAGGTCTTGACCCTATGTTTAATTTAGAAATATAAGAAATAGGAGTAACATCATTCATATAATCATAAAAATCTTTATGTCCGTAAATTAGTTCTCTATATTTACTTTCAGATATGATTGAGATTTGTTCTAGAATTTTTAAATCCTTATTTGATATTTCATTGTTCTTTTCTAGTTGAAAAAGCATAGCAGATGCAATTTGTTCTATGTTTCTTTTGGCGATATATATATCATGATAATTGTGAAATATTACTTCTCCTTGTTGAGTAATTCTGATACCATTTTTAAATGAAGATGCAACTTGAGATGTTATTGCATTAAAAGTAGGGCCTCCGCCTCGTCCTATACTTCCTCCTCGTCCATGAAAGAATATGAAAGGGGTATTATGTTTTTCAAAGGTATTTATTAGTTTTTGCTGGGATTTATACAATTCAATTCTAGAGGTAAAAACAGATCCATCTTTTGAGCTATCAGAGTAGCCAAGCATTATCATTTGTGGTTTACCTATAAAATTTAGATATTCTTTGTAGAGATTAATTTCTAGCAATCGATTCATTACCGATGATGCATTTTTTAAGTCTGTAATTGTTTCAAAAAGGGGCACTATCATGATTTTAGCATTATCTAAGCCATATATTTTAAATAAAAGTAGTAATTCAAGAATATTTGAAGGTTCTGAGCTCATAGAGAGTATAAAATTTTGTATCATTTCAGTTGAGATATACTTTTTTACTTCTAAAACAGCCTTTAAAGTTTTTATTATTTTTTCATTTTCTCCTATAGTATGTTTAGGTATTTTTTCGTAATTATATATTAATTCTATTAGCAAGCCTTCTTTTTTACTTTCTGTTAAATTCATATAATCATCAATATTAAGATGAGCTTTCATTAAATTAGAAATAATATTTGAAATTGCCAAACTATCTTCTCTAATATCTAAATTTACTAAATGAACACCAAAAGTTTTAACTATGTCAATAAAATTTTCTAAATAAAATGATGCAATTTTATCTTTGAGAAATTCTTTTAATTCTCTCAATAAATTTAATAAATAATCCTTTGAATTAAGTAATTCATAATTATTTATTTCAAAATTATTTTCTAATGAATCAATATTATGCAGGATTCTTCTTTCTAACATTGCCATAAAAAGCCTTATTGCTTCATTTGGTCTATGTGATTTTCTAGTTTCATAAGTTTTAGGATATAGAATTTCAAGTTTCTTTAGTTCTTTTTTTAGATTATCAGGAAGTTCATTAATTGTTATTTTCCAAGATAGTTTATCTTGTAATTCAGATAAAATATTAGAATAAATTTTTAAAATTGTAATTTTATATATTTTTGCTGAATTAATTATTGTTTTATGGTTTATAAATGGATTCCCATCCATGTCTCCACCAACCCAAGATGCAAAGCTTATTAAATTTTCTTTTATTTCTAAGGGGGTATTAGTAACTTTTTTATAATTTGATTTTATATCTTGATATAATTCAGGGATTAAATTAACAAATACTTCTTCAAAAAATAATAATAATGATTTTAATTCATCTTTTGGAGTTAATTTGAATGTTCTAATAAATTCTGTCTCAAATATTAATTCTATAGTTGCATTAATATTTCTTTCTATTTCTTCTCTTTCTCTTTTTAACAAAGAAGAGCGTTCTTTTTGTATTAATAATTTTGATAAAGATATTAATTTCTTCATAATAACTTTTCTTTTAGGTTCAGTAGGGTGAGCTGTCATAACTAAATCAATATTTATATTTTTAATTAAATTTTTTAACTTATTTTTGTCATTTTCATTATATAATTTAGTAAAAATATCTCTAAATGAGTTTGATTGTATCTTTTCTGTGTCCAAGTTTTCATAATGTATTTTCCTTCTTATCCGGTGGGTGTTTTCTGCAACATTTAATAATTCAAACTGTATAGTAAAAATTTTTATTATTTTTTCTAAGTCATTTTCTGTTAAATTAGAGATAAAATCTTCTATTTGTGTATCTATTTTATTGTTTATTTGATATTCAGAGCTTAAATTATATAATTTTTTTATGATATTTATATATTTATCTCCAAACTTCTTTTTAATTATTTCAAATATTATTCCATTTAAATAATCAATGTTTTCATACAATTTATTGAAATTAGACATATTTCTCCTAAAAAGTTATTTGTAATTATATAATATTTCTGTATATACCTCAATTATTTCACATTTTATTATTAAAAATGTTATAATCTACTATATACTTCAGAGGTTAAGTGAAAGAGAATTATCATTTAATAAAAAGAATTGAGAAACTTGTTATTTCACTAGTTCTAATTATTGGTGTTATTTTTATTGCTATAATTATTTTAAAGGGAATTAATTTCTTTCATAAAAAGAGCAGTTTAATAAGAACAAGATATATAAATGAGCAAAAAATATTGCTAAAGAATGAGGTTGATAGAATTATTTTAAGAATGAATTATATGAATAATATAGTTAAAAGAGAAAAGATTAAACCTATTATTAAGAATTTTTTAAATTTTTTAAAGAGTTATCGTTTTGGTAAAAATAAGAATAACTATATCTTTATTTTGGAGTTATTAAATATAAATGGTGGAGATAAATTTGCTAAAATGTTTTTTAATCCAAATCGCCATGATATTACTGGTAAGTATATTTCAGATAAGTTTAAAGATGCTAAAGGAAAAGAATTTCGTAAAGAATTTCTTAAGGGATTAAGAAAAGATGGAGAATGTTTTGTTGAATACTGGTATAAAAAAATAGATAATCCTAAGCCAAGTCCTAAGGTTAGCTATTTTAAGTTGACAGATGATAAAAAGTATATTGTTGCATCTGGTGTTTATCTAGATGATGTTGAAAATAAAATAAATTTATTGCAGAAAAAAGTAAAACAGGATATAATTAATGAAATAATTACTGTTATTATAATTGTAGTATTTACAGTTATTATGCTTATTTTCATTTTTAGTTTTTTTATTAATAATATTAAAAAAACTATTAATATCTTTATGGAATTGTTTAATGATGCTATAATTAATAATAGAGAAATTAAACAATCTAGTATAAAATATCTTGAACTTATCAATATAATTGAGGATATTAATGTTATTCTTCAAGAAAAAATTATTATTGAAAATGAATTAAAAAATAAAATGCAGGAGATAACTAATATTAATAAAAAACTGGAAAATTATTCTTATACTATTAGTCATGATTTAAAAGAACCCATTAGAAGTATAAGGACATTTTCTGAATTTATTTTAGAGGATTATGAAGATTCTTTTGATGATGAAGCAAGAGATTATTTTTCAAGAATAATTAAAGCAAGTACTAAAATGGCCTTAATGATAGATGATTTATTAACCCTTTCAAGAATTGGTAGAATAAATGTTGAATTTTCTTTAAATTCAATATCTAAAATAATAGAAAATGTTAAGGATACCTTGAGCCAAAAAATGAAACAAACAAATACAGTTTTGGAATTTAATAATTTACCTGAAATTTATTGCCAGAAAACATGGATGTATACAGTGTTTCTTAACTTAATAAGTAATGCTATTAAATATAGTGATAATGAAAATACTGTGATAGAGATTTTTTATGATGAATCACCAGATTTTTATGAATTTTCTGTAAAAGATAATGGAAAAGGAATTGAAAAAGAACAGTTTGATAAAATATTTGGGCTTTTCAGAAAGGCTCATCAGGATAAAAATATTGAGGGAAGCGGAGCTGGTCTTGCTATTGTGAGTTCTGTTATTGAACAACATAAAGGCAGAATATGGGTGGCATGGAGTGAAATTGGTAAAGGTACCATATTTAAGTTTACAATTTCTAAAAATTTAAATAGTAAGGAGAATATATGAATGAAGAGTTAATTCTTATTGTGGAAGATAATGATGATGATGTTTTAATGATTAAAAGAGGTTTAAAAAAGGGAAAGCTTGGAAACCCGGTACACAGAGTTACAAATGGAGCTGAGGCACTAGAATATCTTAATAATAATGATAATTTAAGTAAAACGAAACTAATTCTACTTGATTTGAATATGGAAATAATGAATGGATTTGAATTCTTACATAGAAGATTAGACTTACCTAAAGTAAAAAATATTCCCGTTGTTGTTCTAACTTCATCAATTAGAGAGAATGATATTCAAAAAGCGTATGATTTGGGATGTAATAGTTATGTTGAAAAACCTTTAGACCCCAAAAAATTTATAGAAGCTATTTTAAGTATTGAGAATTTTTGGATTTACTTTTCTAGAATTCCTGAAGTTAGTTAGTTTTTAAAATTTTTTTCAAAAGTTTATTGAGTTCTTCACTTTTATATGGTTTATGAATAAAACCTGCGAGTCCCATTGTTTTTAGTTCTTCTATATCATGATCTTTTAGAAATCCTGATGATATTACTATTTTGCAATTCTTGTTTATTATTTTCATTTCAGCAAATGCTTCTTTTCCATTTAATTTAGGCATTAACATATCCATAATTACAACATCTATTTCAGAGTATTGTTTTTTATAAATATCAACCGCTTCTTTTCCGTTTTTAGCAATAATGACATTATAGCCCATGTGTGTAAGTATTTTTTTACCAATAATTCTAATTATTTCTTCATCATCCACAAGTAAAATCTTTCCTGTTGTGATTATATTATTAGTAGTATCAATTTTTGTATTTTCAATTACTGATGTCATTTTTATATTTTTAATATTAGGTATGATAAGTTTAAAACTTGTACCAAGATTTACCTTACTTGTAACTTTTATTTCTCCATAATGGTCTTGAATAATTCCATAAACTGCAGATAAACCTAATCCTGTGCCTTCATTAATTTTTTTAGTTGTATAAAATGGCTCAAAGATTTTATTTATATTTTCAGAAGAGATTCCTGTACCATTATCCTTTACTTCTATTTGAACATATTGACCTGGTTTTATATCAAATGAACTATTTTTACAGTAATGATCATTTAAACTAATATTTGTTGTTATTATTTTTATTTCTCCACCATTAGGCATTGCCTGAGAGGCATTTATTACAAGGTTCATTAATGCATTTTGTAATTGAGCATTATCTCCGATAATTTTATTATTTTCTGCATTATTCTTAAATGAAATATTAATTCTTTTATCGGTAATTGTTGTATTTAGAATTGATAAACTATCTTTTAGTATTTCTTTGATATCCAAGACATTGGAAGTAATTTTACCTTTTCTGCCATATGCAAGTAATTTACTTACCAAACTACTTGCTCTATTAGAAGCTTTCATAATTATTTTTGTATATTCTTTACTTGTTTCATCAAGTTTCCTTTCTGGAAGATTTAATAACTCAGTAGCTCCTATAATTCCTGCAATAATATTGTTGAAATCATGAGCTATTCCACCAGCTAGCTGACCAATTGAGTTTATTCTTCGGTTATGGTTAAGCAACTCTTCCAGCTTTTTCTTTTCTTCTTTTTGTTCTTGTATTTTTTGTTTTAAATAGTTTTTTTCAATAGCCTGAGTAATGGTTTTGATTATTGTATTTGCCGAATATTCACCCTTTATAATATAGTCAGTGGCATCATTTTTCATACATTCAACAATAATTTCAGGGTTTGTTTCTCCTGTAAGTATTATAACTGGTTTATTCTTAATTTTATTATCTTCATTTAGTTTAATTTCTTTTAATAACTCTAGACCCTTTCTGGTACCTAAATGATAATCAATTAATATACAATCAGGATTATTTTTTTTAATTAATTCTATGATATTTATTATACCATTATCATATATTGTATTATATACTTTTTTAACATACCTTTTGATAACAAAATAATCATCTTCGTTATCATCAATAATTAAGATAGTTTTTAATTTCATTAATAACCTTAAAAGAATGTCGCATAATTATAATAATCAATTCTAATTATAAAAGCAAATATTTGTTAAAAATCACAATATATTTGCTTGTAATAATGTTTTTTTGTAGAATGCTTATAACAATGTTGTGTTTAGAGGTAAAAATGAGAAAATTAAAGAAAGAAGAAGTTGCAAGAAGGGTGGCAAAAGAGCTTGAAGAAGGATATTATATTAATTTGGGTATAGGAATGCCTTCTTTAATACCTAATTATATTCCTAGTGGTATGAAAGTTACTTTACTTTCTGAAAATGGTATTATAGGGCTTGGGCCATATCCAACAAAAGAAGAAGTTGATGCTGATTTAACAAATGCTAGTAAACAAACAGCAACTTTAAATAAAGGTGGAGTTATTACTGATACTGTTGAAGCATTTGCAATGATAAGAGGAGGTCATGTTGATTTAACAGTTTTGGGAGGAATGCAAGTTGACCAATATGGTAATTTAGCAAACTGGAAAATTCCTGGTAAAAAAGTTAAAGGCATGGGGGGAGCAATGGATTTGGTTGCTGGAGCAAAACGGGTTATTGTTATGATGCAACATGTAAACCGTGCAAATGAAACTAAAATTCTTAAAGAATGTACTCTTCCTATAACAGGAAAAGGGGTTGTATCTGAATTATATACTGATATTGCTCATTTTAAATTTAAAGATGGTAAAATGTACCTTGTAGAGTATGCTCCTGAGACTACAATTGATGAAATCAAAGCAAATACAGATGCCGAATTTATTATTGCAGATGATATTTGTGAGATGAATATTTCTTAAATCTTTAATTTTCTCCATTTGTCTAATATGGGTTTAATCATAGCAAGTTTATTTATCTAATATGTTAAATACATAAAATAATATGATTATATAATGGTAAATTCCACAAGTGTGGGTGGAGAAAATAATAAAACTAGTCCTTTATATTATCAATAATTTTATTTAACTCTTGTCTTCCTTTTTTTAGTTCTTTTTTCTTTTTTTTAAGTTTTAAATAGTTTAGTGCATTGTAAACGGCTTGATATTTACCTCTTGCATTCCAAAAGATATAGCCATTGTCACCAACTTCATTTATTTGCTTAATTATATAATTTTTATCGTATTTTTCACTACCCATAGAAAATGCTTGCAAGTATGGTCTTATTTCTATATCTTTGTCTTTAAATAAAATTTCTTCTCTTTCTCTACTTTTTTTAATTATTAACCCCGGATTGTTACCTGGATTTTTTATGCCATCAAATGGGTTTGAAAAATGAGAAGGATAAATCATTGGGGAAATAACATCACTGTAATCAGCCATTTTTCTTAAATTTTGACCAATAGCTTTTTCATCTATTTTTCTTTGCCACAAAGCAATACCAAAAACATCTAAACCTAATTTAATTCCTGCTTTTTGAGTTTTTTTATGTACTTTTTTTAAAAAGTTAACAATGATATCAGCCTTTTTAATTTTACCCGATTTTGATGCAGGAAATCTAACATAATCTAATTGCAATTCATCTATAGGGTAGTTTAGTAGTACATCTATTAAAGAAAGTAGGTAGTTTTGAACATCTTTATTTGCAGGATTAACCCATTCTTTATTGTTTTTAAAAAATCTATATTCTTTCTTGTTAGTTGCCATAATCTGGTCGTGAAAACAAACAACTCTTGCAATTACATATATATTTTCTTGGTGTAAATAATATAATAATTTATTTAATTGCCCAATTGAAGACCAGTGAACTGTTTTTATTTCTTTTTTTAGTTTGTTATTGAACGGGATAGTAATTTCTCCTATCATATTTTTTATATCAATTACTACAGAATTTATACCTACTTTTTTATAAGTTTTTATTCTATTTAGAAAATCTTTATATGCTACATTAGAAACAGTATAATATAATGCTTTAACTTTATTAGGTTTTATAATTCTATGTGTTTCAAGTTTTTTGTCTAAAAGTTTAATTTTTAACTTTTGTTTAGGTTTTACATATTTTTTAATATTATTATCCTTTTTTATTTGTTTGATAAAGTCATCAATATATAAAAATTCCGTTTTGGAAATATATTTATAAGCAATTTTATATAGGAAATCCCCCTTTTTTACTCTATGAATAATTTCTTTTGAATATATATTGGATATATTACATAAAAGTGTTAAAATAATTATATATTTTTTCATTTATTATTTTCTGCCTACAAAAAGTGTAAAAAAGGAAAAATATCCAGTATCTTTATTTGTAAATATCAAAAAAATTCCTATTAAAAAAATAAAAACTGTAATTGTATATGAAATATAAGAAAGAATTTTTCGTTTTTTACTGTGTTCTGAATGATATATTTGTATTAAAATAAAAGAAACAGTTGTAGCAATAGCAATAGCAATATAAATATAAATATATTTTAACTCTATAATTAATGTACTGTATAACATATTTACCTATTTTCCTTTCTTTCATATAAAGATACTAGGATTTTATCAGGAACATATAAAGAACCTAAGCCCTTTCCTAGTGCTATATGTGGTTTATACTTACCATGATAGTCTGAACCACCAGTTATGATTATATTAAACTCTTTAGCTTGTTTTTTTAACCAATCTATGTCTGATTTATTATAGGTAACATATTCTGCTTCAATACCGTCTAATTTATGTTCAACTAAATCAGTAATTAAGTTGTTAACTTGTTTCTTATTTTTAAAACGATATGATAAAGGATGAGCAAGTACTGCTACTCCATTTGCATTATGAATAGTTCTAATTGCATCGTATGGAGAAATTGATTCTCTATTTATATATCCAGGTTTACCTTCTGCAAGTAATTTCGTAAAAACTTCATCAAAGGTTTTAAAATATCCTTTTTCAATTAATAATCTAGCAAAATGGGGCCTTCCAATATTTTGTTCTTTTTCTGCAACTCTAATAAGCTCTTCAAAGCTGATTTGGTAGTCTAGTTTATTTAATAGTGTTATAAGTTTTTCATTTCTTTCTTTTCTTGTTATTCTAATCCACCTCAAAAGAGATATTAATTTCTCATTTTCTTTATCAAATAAATAACCTAGTATGTGTAATTCTCTACCATCCTCATATCTTGTACTTATTTCAACACCTGTTATGTTCTTTATATTAAAGTTTTTTTCATATTTTGGGGCTTCAATAGCTCCTTTTATTGTATCATGGTCAGTAATTGCAATTGTATTTAAGTTAATTGATTTTGCAATTTTGAATATTTCCTCAACTGTATTAGAGCCATCACTATATTTTGTATGTAAATGTAAATCTATCATTTATAAAATTTCCTATAAAAAAATTTAATTTTGTACTTTATATCTGTTAATGATTTTTTGTCATTAACAAGAGAATATAATTCTTCTAATTTGTATAAGTGGTCTTTATTATAGGGGTCTTGCGTCAAAAGTTCTTTATAGTGTTTAATAGCACTATAATTGTTACCATTTAAATATTCTGCCTTAGCTAAAAAACTTAATGCCTTTACATTATTTTCTTTTTTTAAATATTTTTCTAATTTACTAATTACAGATTCATATCTTTCTTCATAAAAATCAATTTGAGCTTCTAAAAATAACAATATATTTTGATTTGTTTCTTGAAATTTTGATTCATTTATGTACTTTCTTGCATTAGTAAAATCTCTTTTATCAATACTGAGTTGTGCAAGCTGATTATAATAAAACTTATTAGGTATTTGCTTTATCAGTTTAGTTAGGGTTTTGTAACGAGTTTTATCCCTTTGTTTTTTTGTTTCATTATATCTTTTAATTATAGAACGATTATCTAGTGTATTTTTATAGTGACAGTTTAATGCTGTATAATAATTTTTTAAGAAATTAATATCGTTTTGTAGTGGCGGAGTAAGTTCATTAAATATTTTATTTTTTTCAATACAAATTTCTTCTTGTGTTAAAAGTTTTAATGCAAATTTATATTTTTCTTTTACCTTTTTTTCATCTGTATCAAGAAATGTAAGGGCTTTATTTAAATTACTAAAGGCTACTTTAATATTGTGAGCTAGAAAATAAACATTTGCAAGTTGATAATATTTATCAAAACTATTAGGTAGTTTTTTCAATCTATATGTTGCTTTATAATATTCTCTTCTTTTTAATAAGATTTGACTATACAAAATACCTAAAGTATCATCATCAGGGGATAGTACAAGTGCTTTTCTAATGTAGTTTTCTCCTTCTCTTAATCTACCAATATTAATATAAGATGTTGCTAATTTTTTGTATAGTATTGAATTGTCTTTTATGCCTGCTTTTATAGATTTTTTAAAGTAAATAATTGCTCTTTCATACTTTTTATTTTTAAAGTAATCACTTGCTTTTTGATAATCAGTTCTGTTGTCTTTACAGCTATATAGCGAGAAAATAAAGAATATAAAAATTATATAAATAAACTTATTCATATTTAACTCCAAAACTATAATTATCAATGAGTCTTACATTATCAATAAAAGTTGCTATAAAAATCATTGAATCATCATTAATTGTTTCCATCTCTAGAAGATTTACCCTATCTCTTATTTCAATATAATCAATAGTAAAGCCATTTTGCTCTAAATGTTTTTTTGCAAAGTTAATTACAAATTTACTATCTTTAAAGTTTTCTTCATTTTTTTTATAATTTTTAATACATTCAGTCAGTATTTTATTTATTAACGGAGCTTTTTTTCGTCCTTTGGGTGTTAAGTTTAAATTTCTTGAACTCATTGCTAGACCATCAGGTTCTCTTACTATATCTACTCCATGAATTTTTATATTAAGATTTAAATCTTTAATCATCTGGCTAATGACCCTAAACTGCTGATAATCCTTTAATCCAAAAAAAGCTATATCAGGGGTAACTATATTAAATAATTTTAATACTATTGTCGCAACACCATCAAAATGTCCTAGTCGTTTGTCTCCACATAATCCTTTAGTTATTTTAGACAAAGATACTGTTGTTTGATAGTGTTTAGGGTAAATTTCATTAATTTCAGGATAAAAGATTATATCCACAGCTAAATTTTCTAATTTTTTAGAATCTCCTTTTAAGTCTCTTGGATATTTATCTAAATCTTCATTTGCTCCAAATTGAGTTGGGTTTACAAAAATTGATACAAGTACAATATCAGCCTCTTTTTTAGCTTCTTTTACTAATTTTAAATGTCCATCATGTAAGGCACCCATTGTTGGAACAAAAGCTATTATGTCGTTAGCTTTTTTTATTTTTTTTACTGCTCTTCTTAAATCAGAGGTTTTATTTATGATTTCCATTCTTAATATCCTCATTAACTTGAATTAAACTAATAAAATCTTCATATTTTTTAAGTTTAAAAAGATTTTCCCTTCCTGCAATAGTGATAACTAATTTTGAGCTTTTAAAAGATATCACAAGCATATAGAAGTTTAACATAATATTATCAATTTTAGTAGTAGATAATATTAAAATTTTATTTTTTTTTAAATTTTTTATATTTAATATTTTATAATTAGGATAAGTTTTTTTTATTAATTTTATTGCGTTTTGGACATAGTTCTTTAATTTAACTTTTGAATACTCTATTTCAATGTTTAAACTCACTCCATTACTCTTATCTATCCATTTATTTCTAATAAAATCTTTTTGAAAGTAATTAGGTATTAGAATTTTTAAATTCTTATAAGTAAATTTATTATTTGATGTATTATAATTATCAAGATGTTTTTTTGTACATGATATTTGAAATATTATTAAAATAATGAATAGATATTTTGGCATTTGAACTATAATTTTTTCATAGAATTAATAATCTTATTGAATGTTTTGTTTAATAATTTAAAAGAGTTTTTAGGCCCCCCCACACTTAATACATATTTCATACCATTAGAGTCCATTACTACAGAATATAATTTTATTTCCATATTATTCATTTTAAATTCACCAAGTAATATACCTAATGTTTTTCCATTTACTTT
>JAMOQH010000128.1 GCA_027064085.1 bacterium
ATCATTTTTTTCATATTTTTAATACTTAAATCTACATAAGCTTTTAGTTTATATCCTGGAGCTGTTTCTGAAATAAGATTAACACTATCGCCTTTACCGTTAGTCCATAAGTTTTTATTGCCACTCTTATTCCAAGTGTTTGGAAAACTTATGGTAATGCCTTCAAATGTAATAGATTTTGTGTTGGAAATTGCCTTAGGGCTAGTTGGTGCTAAATCATTTGGATTAGTAGGGCTTGGAAACTGTGCAACGAGTGCAAAGCTCATAAACACTATTATTGAGATAATCATTTTTTTCATTTTTCCTCCTTAGGGTTAGTTAATGTGTCGCTTTCTATACTTCCATTTTCGATTCTGATAACTCTGTCTGTTAATTCTGCAATATGAAGTTCATGAGTTATAATAAAGACTGTAATGTTAAACTCTTTATTCAATTTTCTAAAAAAATTTAATATTTCTATTCCAGTTTCTCTGTCAAGATTACCTGTAGGTTCATCACAAAGTAATAATTCAGGCTTATTAAATAATGCTCTAGCTATTGCAACTCTTTGTTTTTGACCACCACTTAGTTCATTTGGATATTTATCTATTTGCTCTGGTATTCCTACAATTTTAAGTAGTTCTTCAACTCTTTTTATTCCAAATTTTTTATCACTAAATTGTTCTGGTAATTTAATGTTTTCTGCAACAGTTAAGTGACTTAATAAATTGAAATTTTGAAAAACAAAACCTATGTGTTTGTTTCTATAATTTGATAGTTTTTTATCGTTTATTTTTTTTAGATTTTCAGAAATAGAGATTATTTCACCGTCATAGTGAGTATCTAGTCCTCCAATTAAGTTTAAAAGGGTTGTTTTACCACTTCCACTTGTTCCAATTATTGATATAAAATCTCCTTTTTTTACAGAAAAGGAAACATTGTTTAATACTTTTTTAGCATCTTTATCATTACTGTATCTTTTAATAATATTATTTACTTTAATCATATTAACCCTAAAGAATTACTTATTTATCTCATAAGTTCAATATTAAATCAATATTTTTTTTTATTTTAGTCGTTTCAACTTTAACTTTGTTAAATTTTCAACTATTCACTCAACTTTATATATAAATTTTCGTTTAATTAATAGATGATATAATAAACTTAATCAGCTCTTTTTGTATTATATAGGAATTCAAGTTATTATTACTTATAAAATAGTAATTTAAAATGGAGAAGATTATTAAAAATTAAATAATTATTTAAGCCCTTTTAATACTAAAGTTAAAAATTCTAAAGAAACAGAAGTTTCAATTATTTTTTTACCAACTTCTTCATAAAAAATATCTTTACCCTTTGCTGCTAAAGTTTTACCAAATGATTTCCAATAAGTTCTATTTATTCTTGGTTCTACTGTTTTCGCTTCTTTTATATCTAGTATAAATAAATGTACCCTTGAGGCAATATGTTTAGATTCAAAGAAATATCCTCTGTAAAGTGTGTCCATTTTAGAAACGACTAGACCAGCTTCTTCTTCTATTTTTCTTTCTACAGCTTTAATTGGAATTTCATCATCTTCAATTGTTGCTGAAAAAGGATAGTAATTGTATTCATCTCTTGAATTGCAATGTGCAGGATTGTATTCACTTCTCCAATAAACTTCATTATTATAGATAAATATAAACTCTACCCTATCACTATTTTCAATATAAATAAATTTTTCACCTTTTTCATTTGTTCTTTTTTTTATATCAAAGAATTTGTATGATTTTATGATTTCTTTCTTTTTCATTATCGTATCCTATTAAATAATTATCTTTTCATTTTCATCATCATATTTGGTTGTTTACCTTGTTTCTTTTGTAATTTTTTAATGATTCTAACAGAATTATCAATATTAATCACTATAGAGATTAAAGCTAGATCTCCTTTTGCAACTATCTTAAGTGAATTCATTATTGACTTAAGTTCTTTTGCAGCATCTTTACCAACTATTTTACTATAAGCATTAATTTGTTGTTCTAGCATAGGTTTAAAATTTTTGAATTGCATATTTAGTGTTTGTGTAAAAGATGCTACTCCTGCTTTATCTGCCTTTAATAAAAAGGTAAGTTTTAATTTTTTATTTGTTAAATTTCCTGCAAAAGCAAATAATTTTATATTGTTAGCTAAAGAATTAAGTCCAATCATTGCAACAGCTGGATTTGCTTGGTTTTTGGTTATCGCTTGTTGTATTAAAGCTTTTTGAGAAGCTTGAACAATATTTAAAACGAAAAATTCAGGAGATTTTAAAGTTGATAATAATTTGTTAATCATTTTTTTCTTAGTGAAGTTTTTGCCTTTATTTGCATCAATAACTTTTTTAACTCCTATTACAGAGCCTAAGATAGTATTATTATTAAAAAAAGCAACTGCATCAAATTTACCCTTTTCATTGTTTTTAACTTTAATATCTTGGTATATAGTTGTTCCATTATATTTTTGAGTTTTTGCATCTTTAGCTTTTTTTAACTGTAGTTTTGCCATGTTTTCAAGACTAATTCCATGTAGAATTACGGAAAAATCAGCGTTTTTTGCATTTTTCTTATTTTTCATTAAAGATTCAAAATTAGAATGAAAAGATATTGAACCAAGTTTTTTAATATCAATTCCCATTTTTTTCATTTTTTTCATTGCATCTTTTGCGTCTTTAGTTTTCATAAACTTTTTTAGATGTTTATTTTTCATAAAAGATTTAGTTGATACATAACCAAAAACATCTGCATCTTTAGGAATTAACTTGTAGTTAATTCCCGGTTTTGCAAAAATTGCAAAACTCACAAATAGGGTTAAAAATGCTAAAATTTTCATGATTCCTCCAATACCGAATTAAGTTCGGTGCAACTAATAAATTAAATTTCAACTAAGCCTAGTTTTATAGCTTCTGAAATAGCTTCTACTTTAGACTTAACTCCTAGTTTTTTATAAATTTTGGATAGCATATATTTTATATTTCTTGGTGTTCTATCAGTAAACGATGCTATCTCCTTATAAGTAAATCCTTGAATTAAATATAATAAAACCTCATTTTCACTTGCTTCAAAAATTATATCGTTTTCTTTATGGTTAATTGTTTCAAATGTTTTAAAATAATTTATAAATTTATTAGCAAGAATTGGTTCTATAACAACACCACCTTCAATGACTTCTATAATTGAATCTTTTAGCTTATAAGGAAGTTCTTGTTTGAGTATGTAGCCACTTGCTCCTGCTTTAATCGCTTCAAAAACTTTATCTTCATCACTAAATGATGTTAATATTAAAATATTAAAATAATCTAAATATTCGTGAATTTCTGTAACAATTTCAACACCTGATTTATCAGGAAGTTCTAAGTCAAAAATACAAAGATCTGGGTAGTGATCTGTTTTTTTTATATAATTTAAAAAATCATTAGCACAATAAAAAAAAGCATCAATATTATGACCATATTGTTGTAACATTTTTCTTAGAACAACAGAAAACCTTTTATCATCTTCTACAATAACTAATGAACTCATTTCTTTCCTTATAAGAAATTTTCTTAGCTGTTTGTTACTCCAGGGGCAACAATCATAACCATCATGTAGCCTGCCATTGAAGGGTTTTGTTCTACATGTGCTATATCAGACACCTTTTCGAAAAGATTATTCAAAATTTCTTTTGCTGATTCTGCATATATTATTTCACGCCCTCTAAATCTAACAACTAGTCTGACTTTATAGCCTAAATTTATGAAGTTTACTAGTTTCTTAGCTTTTACTTCAAAATCATGAGTTTCTATTTTAGGTCTCATTTTTAATTCTTTAACTTTTACAACACTTTGTTTCTTTTTGGCTTCCTGCATCTTCTTTTTATGGTCATATTTTAATTGACCATAATCCATAATTTTGCAAACAGGAGGTTTGGAATTTCCACCAACTTCTACTAAATCAAGACCTGCTTCAAATGCTAATCTTAGAGCTTCCTTAATATGAACAACTCCTCTTTTAACTCCCTTGTCATCAATGAGTAAAACTTCTTTTACTCTAATGTCCTTGTTTACATTGTAATTTAATTTACCCGAATCTTTTTGGGGTGTAGAATTCCTAGCTATAATGTACCTCCTAACATAAAATTATTATAACTCACTATTTAATTGATTAATAAAATCAGAAAAAGTAAAACTGCCTAAGTCTCCTTTATCTCTACTTCTAACAGAAAGAGCATCACTTTCTATTTCTTTATCTCCTAAAATCAGCATATACGGAACTTTTTCCATTTGGGCTGACCTTATTTTATAACCAAGTTTCTCATCTCTTTTATCTATTTCTACTCTGAAACCCATATCAAACAGCTTTTCATATATTTTTTGTGCATATTCAATATGTTTTTCTGATACAGGAATAACTTTTATCTGAACAGGAGATAACCATAAAGGAAACTTTCCTGCATATTCTTCGATTAAAATACCAATTAATCTTTCCAAAGAACCATAAATCGCTCTGTGAATCATTATTGGTCTATGTTTTTGATTATCTTCACCAACATAAGTACAATCAAATCTTTCAGGAAGAGCGAAGTCTAACTGAATTGTAGAGCATTGCCAAGCTCTTTTAAGAGAATCCCTTATTGAAAAATCTATTTTAGGGCCATAAAAAGCACCATCACCTTCGTTAATATCATATTTATAGTCAAGCTCATCTAGAACTTCTTTTAATGCAGTTTCTGCTTTATTCCAATTTTCTATTTCACCAATAAATTTTTTGGGTCTAGTTGATATTTCAACTTCAAAATCTTTAAAACCAAGTTTGTTATATATTGTTTCAATTAATTTTATAACTCCCTTAACTTCATCTTTAATTTGAGATGGTAACATATAAATATGGGCGTCATCTTGAGTAAATTGTCTCACTCTCATTAAACCATGAAGAGTTCCTGAACGCTCATGTCTATGAACCATGCCTAATTCTGAAAGCTTTAATGGTAAATCTTTGTAGCTATGCATTTGGGAATTATAAACTATCATTCCGCCAGGACAGTTCATTGGTTTAATTGCATGTTCCTGTTCGTCTATCTGAGTAAAATACATGTTTTCATGATAATTTGCATAATGGCCTGATTTTACCCATAAATCTTTGTTTAAGATGATAGGAGTCTGTATTTCTTGATAGCCATCTTTTTTATGTAAATCACGCCAGAAATTAACTAAAATATTTTTAAAGGTCATACCTTTAGGATGCCAAAAAGGAAAGCCAATACCCTCTTTTTGAAAAGAGAAGAAATCTAACTCTTTTCCTAGTTTTCTGTGGTCTCTTTTTTTAGCTTCTTCTAGCATATTTAAGTATTCTTTTAGTTGATCTTTAGATGCAAAAGCTGTTCCGTAGATTCTTTGGAGCATTTTGTTATTTTCATCACCACGCCAATAAGCTCCCGCTATTTTCAACAATTTAAATGCTCTTAGTTTACTTGTTGAAGGAATATGTGGTCCTCTGCATAGATCTATAAAATCACCTTGTTGATAAAATGTGATTGTTTCATTTTCGGGTAATTCTTTAATGATTTCTACTTTATAAGGCTCGTTTAACTCTTCAAAATGTTTAATTGCATCTTCTCTACTCATTATTTTCTTTTCAAATTTATAATTGGATGCAATTATTTTTTTTATAGCTTTTTCTATTTTTTTTAAATCTTCAGGTGCAAAAGGTGTTGCCACATCAAAATCATAATAAAATCCATCATCAATAACAGGGCCTATTGTAACTTTTGCATCTTTAAATATTGTTTTAACTGCTTGAGCCATAATATGAGCAGCAGAATGTCTTAATGTTTCAAGTCCTTCTTTGTCTTCTAGTGAGAAAATTTGATATTCGCTATTATTAATTATAGAATCAGATAGGTCGATAAGCTTTTCATTATTAATTTTTGCTACAATTGCTTGTTTATATAGTTTCTTGTCATTTTTTTTAAGGAAATCAAGAATATTGATATTTTCTTCAATGTTTTTATATTCAATATTATTTATTTTTATCATTTAAACTCCAATAATGAAATAAATCCAATTCCAAAATATCAATTTTACTTTAATAAGTCAAGAGACAATAGCATTTTAGTGTAAATTTTATATTTTAGAGTTAGTATTGAGCATAATAGTTAATTTTTATTGTTAAATTTAAAAAATAAGTGAAAACACCATTAATGTGTTTGAACGACATGCGTAAAACTGCTTTGCAGGTTGATGCCAAAAATAAAACTAAATTAGTCTCTTAAAACAGCACGACTAATAACCATTCTTTGAACTTCAGAAGTACCTTCATAAATTTCTGTGATTCTTGCATCTCTAAAATGTCTTTCTGCGGGATAATCTTTAGTATATCCGTATCCTCCAAAAATTTGTATAGCTTTACTTGTTACAAATCCACTAGTTTCTGCGGCATAAAGTTTTGCCATTGCACTTATTGTTCCAAAATGAGGATCTTTTTGATCTTTTAGGTAAGCTGATTCTCTAATTAATAGTCTAGAAGCCTCTACTCTAGTTGCCATATCTGCAAGCATAAATTGAATAGCCTGAAAGGAAGCAATAGACTGACCAAACTGCTTTCTTTCTTTTGAATAATCTGCAGCTTCTTCTAGAGCAGCTCTTGAAATTCCTAATGCTTGAGCAGCAATACCAATTCTTCCGCCATCTAAAGTTGCCATAGCAATTTTAAATCCCATTCCTTCTTGAGCAAGTAAATCTGATTCATGAACTTTTACATCATCAAAAATAATAGATGCAGAAGACGCACCTTTAATTCCTAATTTATTTTCAATTTTACCAATTGAAACACCCTCTGTTTTCATATCAACTATAAATGCTGAAATTCCACGGCTCTTTTTAACAGGAGTTTTATCTGTAACTGCAAAAACTATTGCATAATCAGCTTGTGGAGCATTGGTTATAAAGTTTTTACTACCATTAATGGTATAATATTCGCCTTCTTTTACTGCTGTTGTTTTTTGTGCTATTGCATCAGTTCCTGCATTTGGCTCTGTGAGGGCAAAACAACCAAGCTTTTCACCGCTTGCAAGAGGTTTTAAATATTTATTTTTTTGTTCTTCATTTGCGAATTTTAATAAAGGGTCACATACAAGTGAGTTGTTAACACTCATAATAACACCAGTTGATGCACATCCTCTTGATATTTCTTCCATTGCAATTGCATAAGAAACAACATCCATATCACTTCCACCATATTCAGCAGGAACATAAACTCCTAAAAGTCCTAATTCACCTAATTCTTTGATTATTTCAGTTGGAAATTCTCCTTTTTTATCTATTTCGGCTGCAACTGGAATTAGCTTTTCTTTAGCAAATTTTCTAGTCATGTCTTGAATCATTTGTTGTTCTTCTGATAATGTAAATCTCATAATCCTCCATTTTTTTGTAAAAATTTAACAAACAGTATTAATAAACAAGATTAATAAACAAGGGTATTTTAGTTTAATAATGGTTGTGATGTCAATAATTTTTTAATTTTAGAATATGCTTTAATATTATTTTTTTTTTAATTCTTTAATTTCTTTTTTGGTTTTTATAATTTGATTTTCTATTGATTCAATTTTTTTATCAATTTCTTTTATTTTGTTATCATTGTCTTTATTTTTATATCTTTCATCTTCTAAA
>JAMOQH010000129.1 GCA_027064085.1 bacterium
CATCATCTGTAATGTCGCCTGTTACAACAATTAAATCAGGATTTTCTCTTTTTAAAGATACTACTATTTTATCCAAGATATCATCATCTACAATATGCCCTTCTTTTGTTTGAAAACCATTCCATAATATATGTAAATCAGAAATATGAGCAATTTTATTTATTTTTCTATTTAAATCAACAAAACCATCTTTTTTACTGTACAACTCATATAATTCTTGAATTAAAAACTGCTCATTTAACCCATATCCAATTAATTTTCTATTAGGCAAATAAAGAAGTCTTTTCAACTTAGGATAAAACCTATGAGCCTGAATCTCAAAATCTCCATTTTTAATTTCAGAAATTCTTTGCTTTTCCCAAAAAAAATAAGCATTTAAAATCTTTTCTTTTTGCTCCCAAAATGGTCTAACTCTAGCTCTCTCAACATTACTATTAATGAATAATTCTATCATTTCTCCAATACTTTTCATTTATCCTCTCCAATTCAATCCCCTTGTACAATCAAGGGCATTACTCTGACTCATATTTGCACAAGACCCAATCCTCCCTTAACACAATATAATTCACCTTGTTTATTTATTAAAGTTTCTAACTTTTTTTTAATAAATTCATATTAATTCTTCCTAATAATCAAATTATAATTAATTATAACTAATATTTTCATTTCTTACAATGAACAATATTACTATAATATTTGTTCACTTTTTTTAACAACTAAAAACCTAACTCATTGTTTTTAATTGCTTCTTATTTTTTAGAAAGTTCACATTAAATAATAATATAAAAAATGAATAACTGTGATTCATAATTTGTTTTTTTACAAATGTAGTTAATATTATTTGTTAAAAATTATCTTGTTTTAAATTCTTTTTTACAAATCTTTTATCTTTTCTATAAAATATTAAAAATCCTTATGCTAGTATTAGAAAACGATATCCTTACAAATTAGGTAAAGATATAACAGAATATCATGTACATTATAAATTTTAAAAAAAAAATTTTAATTACGAATCCCAGAAATGAATAATATCAACTTGACAAAATCATGAACATAAGTTATTTTATGAACGAGTGTTACTTTTTTTAAATTATGGAGTATTATGGGTGTTAAAGAAAGAAAAGCAAGAGAATTTAAACAGAGAGAAGAAGAAATACTTTTAGCTGCTTATGAACTATTAATTGAATTAGAACCTATTCAAATGACAATGGAAATGATAGCTGAAAAAATAGAAATAGGAAGAGGTACTATTTATAAACATTTTAATTCCAAAGATGAAATTTATGCAAGACTTATCATAAACAGACGGGCTTTATTGCTTGATAGGTTACAGAAGCTTAAAAATACAAATAAAATAAGTCTTAAAGAACTAATAAGAGCATATATAGAATATTCTACTAATGATATCAAAGCTTTTGTTGTTCATAAAAAATGTTTAAACTATTATATAAAATCAAATATCAACAATAATTTAATTCAATTAATGCAATCACAAGAAACTAAAAAAATAGAATTAATTGAGTTTATTATGGGAGAAGCGCTTAAAAATTTAGACTTAGAACCTTTAAATATAAGGTATTTAATTTATGCAGGCTGGGGAATGTTAAAAGGTGCTATGGATTTTATGATAGAAAATAAAGATTTATTAATAGAAGATAAAAAATTATTTCAAGAAGCTATTGAACAAATATTCTTACAAGGAATTTTATAACTTAAAGGAGTCAACTTATGTTAGAAAAAAGATTTACACCTAATTGGATAAAAAAAGCACCAAAGAAAAATTCTTATAGATCTGTATTTAAGTGGGGAGCACCTAAAGGTTTCAAGCATCCTAATAAAAATTTTTATAACTTAATAAAGCAAGAACTTGAATTAACTGATGAAGATTTTAAAAATAAAAAAAATATAGGTAATGAAAAGATTATTTGTGATTCGCCTGTTAAACTTGATGAAAAACATATTAAATTCATAAAAAAAATAGTTGGAGAAAAAAATATAAAAACAGATGATTACGAAAGAGTAAAATACTCTACAGGAATGACTATGTTAGAAGTTGATGCACTAAGAAATAAAAAGCATTACTCTATTGCAGATATTGTTGTTCATCCTAGAAATAAAGAAGAAATAAAAAACATTGTTAAGTATTGTAATAAACATAAAATTCCAATAACTGTTTACGGAGGTGGTTCTTCTGTAAATATGGGAGTGATGCCTAAAAAAGGTGGAATATCTTTAGTTATGAATACTCATATGAACAAAATTCTTGAATTTAATGAAACCGACCAGATTGTTAGAGTTCAGGCAGGAATGATGGGGCCGGATTTTGAAAATGCTTTAAATAATGCAGATAAACTATTTAATACAAAAAGCAAATATACTTGTGGACATTTTCCACAATCTTTCGAGTTTTCAAGTGTTGGAGGTTGGGTAATAACTTTAGGGAGTGGACAGGCATCATCTTATTATGGAGATGCCTATAATTTGGTTTTTTCACAAGAATTTATAACTCCGGTTGGAGAAATTAAAACGCTAGAATATCCTGCAACAGCAACAGGACCAAAATTAAATGATATTATGAAAGGAAGTGAAGGAGCCTTTGGGATACTAACAGAATTAACAATGAAGGTTTTTAAATATCAACCTAAAAATAGGCAAGATTTTGCTTTTATTTTTCCAACATGGAGAGATGCAGTTAATGCATCTAGGACAATTAGCCAAGGTGAATTTGGAATGCCTGCTGTTTTTAGAATTTCAGACCCCGAAGAAACAATTACAGGATTAAAAGTTTATAACCTAGAAGGAACACCGCTTGATAAAATTATTGAATTGAAAGGTTATAAACATGGTGAAAGGTGTTTGTGTATAGGTCATACTGAAGGAGAAAAGGAATTTTCTAAACATGTAAAAAAAATGGTAAAGAAGATATGTAAAAATCATGGAGCGATGTATTTAAGTGGCTATCCGGTTAAAAAATGGAGAAAAGGACGATTTGCTGACCCATATATGAGAGAAGATTTACAGGATTATGGAATAATATCGGATACTGTTGAAACAGCTGTGAAATGGTCAGATTTACATAAAGTACATGAAGGCGTAAGAGAATTTATTAAAAAAAGGTCTAATACCATCTGTTTAACACATGCTTCTCACTTTTATCCTCAAGGAACTAACCTATACTTTATCTTTATTGCAAAATATAAAGACATAGAAGAATATAAAGAATTATTAAATGGAATAATGGATAATATTCAAAACTACGGAGGATCTATTAGCCATCATCATGGAGTTGGTAAATTATTTGGTTCTAGAATGACTAAACACTTAGGCAATGAACAAGTAGCTGCATTAAAAGCCTTAAAAGCTCATTTTGACCCTAATGAAATTATGAATCCCGGACAAATGGGGTTGTAATATGAGAACTAGAAAATTAGAACAAATCAAACAAGAAAACTGGGATATTATTATTGTTGGTGGCGGAATTACCGGTGCAGGAATATTAAGAGAAGCAGCTAATTCTGGACTAAAAGTTTTACTAGTAGAACAAAAGGACTTTTCATGGGGTACCTCTAGTCGCTCCACCAAAATGATACATGGAGGATTGCGTTATCTTAAATCGGGAGATGTTATTTTAACATATAAATCTGTAAGAGAAAGAGAAAACTTACTTAATGAACTTCCTGGCTTAGCTAAAAACAATGCATTTATTTTACCTGTTTATAAAGGTAAAAGGTTTCAAAAGTGGCTAATTCATATTGGCTTAATTATTTATAACATATTGGCCTGGAAATGGAGAAAAAATATCTTTCCTAAAAAAGAGCTTTTAAAGCTTACACCATCTATTAAACAAAATGGTTTTCAAGCTGGATTTTTAGTAAATGATGGAGTCACTGATGATGCAAGATTAGTACTTAGAGTTTTAGATGAAGCAATAGATAAGGGAGCAACTGCAATTAATTACTGTAAAGTAACGAAATTATTAAAATCTAATAATAATAAAGTTAATGGTGTAAACTTAAAAGACATGGAAACTAGCGAAAGTTTTGATTTAAAATCTAAATTGGTTATTAATGCAACGGGTGCCTGGGTAGATAATCTTAGATCTGAAATTAAAAAATCGAATTCATTAAAAATCAGGCCTTTAAGAGGAAGCCATTTGATTTTATCTAAAGATAGAATACCATTAAAGCATAATTTTTTAACTATGCACCCTAAAGATAATAGGCCAGTAACAATTTTATTATGGGAAGGAAGAATTTTACTTGGTACAACAGATAAAGACCATAAAAACAATATGAATGAAGAGGCTTCTATAACAAAAGAAGAAATTGATTACTTATTGGAAGCAATTAATAATATCTTTCCAAAATTAGAAATAAAAAAAAATGATATTATTGCCACAATTTCAGGAGTTAGACCTGTTGTTGATTCTGGGAAAAAAGATCCCTCTAAAGAATCAAGAGATTATGCTATATGGAAAGAAGATGGCTTGTTAACTGTTACAGGTGGTAAATTAACAACTTTTAGGATAACTGCTTTAGATGCGTTAAAACAAGCCAAAAAATATATTGGAGAATTATCTAATATTGAAAAAAATAAAAATATATTTTCTGATTATGACAAAACTATTATAAAATCTATATTAAAAAAAGAACAAGTAATAAGGCTTCAAGGACGGTATGGAAGACATTTTAGTGAAATAATAAAAAATGCTCAAGATAATGAACTTAAATTAATTCCTAATACAAATACAATATGGGCAGAACTTCGTTATGCTGCAAAAAATGAATCTATTGTTCATTTAGATGATTTAATGCTAAGAAGAACTCGTATAGGATTATTACTTAATAACGGAGGAAGTGATATTTTATCAAAAGTTAAAAAAATCTGTCAACCATTATTGGGTTGGAATGATGAAAAGTGGCAAAAAGAAGTTGATAGGTATTTGGAAATATGGAAAAAATATTATTCTTTCTAAGGGAGCTATAATGAAAAATAATGATAAATTTATTCTTTCAATAGATATGGGAACACAAAGTGTTAGGGCAGTAGCATTTGACATTAAAGGCAATATTCTAGATATGAATAAGGTAATTTATAAACCTATTTCTAATAGTCCCGAAGATGGATTTCATGAGCAGGGTGTGGAATATTATTGGAAATGCTTAACTAAAGCATGTAAAAATTTGTGGAATCAAAATAAAGTAGATCCTAAAAATATACTTGGACTTTCAGTTACAACACAAAGGGGTACAGTTGTTAACCTTGATAAAGATGGTAAAGCTCTTAGGCCAGCAATATTATGGTTTGATAAAAGGCTTAGTAAAAATATAAAAAAAATTACCCCTTTGTTGGATCTAGCATTTAATATTACAAAATTAAGAAAAAATATAGATTATTTTCAAAAAAAGGCTCAAATAAATTGGATAGAGGAAAATCAGCCGGAAATTTGGGATAAAACAGAGCATTATTTATTACTCTCCGGTTATATTAACTATAGGTTAACAACAAAGTTTATCGACTCCACTGCTTCGCAGGTTGGATATATACCTTACAATTATAAAAAACAAACTTGGGAAGAAAATAACTCTTGGAAATACAAATTATTCAGAGTAAAACCTAAATCTTTACCTAAACTAGTTAAACCAAGTGAAATAATTGGTAAAATCAGCTCTCAAGCCTCAAAAGAGACATTAATCCCTATTGACACTTTAGTTTTTGCCGCTGCATCAGATAAAGCATGTGAAATTACAGGAAGTGGAATGCTTGAAAATAGTGATGCTTGTATTGGTTTTGGAACAACTGCAACTATCAGTATAAACAGTAAAAAATATATAGAACCAATTTTTTTAGCCCCTCCATATACTAGTGCAAAACAAGGATATTACAATCCTGAAGTACAAATTTTTAGAGGTTTTTGGATGGTTACATGGTTTAAAGAACAATTTGCTCATCCAGAAAGCATAACAGCTCAAAAAAAAGGTGTTTCTACAGAAGAAGTACTAGAAGAGCTAGCCTCAAAAATACCTGCAGGTTCACTTGGGCTTACTTTACAACCATATTGGACACCAGGAGTCAGATTTCCGGGGCTTGAGGCCAAAGGAAGTATTATTGGTTTTAACAGTATGCATAAAAAAGAACATATTTATAGAGCAATACTAGAGGGCTTAGCTTATGGAATTCGTGAGGGAAAGGAGAAAATAGAAAAAAAGAGTAAAATTAAAATGAAACAAATATTTGTTACAGGTGGAGGAAGTAAATCTGATTTAGTAATGCAAATTACTGCTGATATTTTAAATGTAAAAACAATAAGACCAAAGATAGAGGAAAGCTCCGCCCTCGGAGCAGCAATTTTAACAGCAATAGGCCTAAAAATATATAAAAATTATGATGAAGCAGTAAAAAATATGACTTCTAGTGGCGATACTTTTGAGCCAAATCCTGAAACAGTAAAAATTTATGATAAATTATATAAAAGCGTGTATAAAAATATTTATAAAAGATTAAAACCGATTTTTCATAGTATAAAAAATATTATTGTAACTTAAAAAGTTTTTCAATTACTCTTATTATATGAAATTAGCCCCCACGAATGTGGGCAAATGGAGCTTTGATAATAAATAAAAATTATCTTTTCCAAAAATGCTTTGAAAATAAAACCAAAATTGTATAGATTTCTAATCTTCCTAATAACATTCCAAACGAAAGTAAAAGCTTAATCCACGGAGTGAACAATGTGTAATTTTCAGTAGGTCCTACTTCTGCTATACCGGGGCCAATATTACCAACTGATGCAAGTGTTGCAAAAAAAGATGTTTCATAACTATAGCCTGCTATATATATAATCACTGAAATTATAAGTAAAATAAGCACATAAAAATAAACAAACCCCCAGATATTGAGTGCTAGAGAATTTTTAATTCTATAACCACCAAATTTAACAGAATTGACAGTATTAGGAAATATTAACCTGTATAATTCATGAACAGATTGCTTAAAAATAATAATAATTCTTATTACCTTTATTCCTCCACCTGTTGAGCCGGCAGAGCCTCCTATCATCATCGCAATAATAAGTGCAAGAGTCGCAAATTTTCCCCAGTGGTGGTCAGTAAAGTCAACAGAATTAAAACCTGTTGTTGTCAAAATAGAGGCAATATTAAAAGGAGCATGTCTTAAAGCATAGGTTAATTTTCCTGTTCTTATATATATATCAAAACCTGCAATTAAACTTAAACCTAGAAATATTGATATATAAACCTTAAATTCAAGGTCTTTGAAGTATTTTTTTATATCTCCCTTAAAAATAGCATAGTAATGTAAGCTGAAATTTGCTCCTGCTACAATCATAAAAAATGTAACAACTGCTTCTATGTATGCACTGTCAAAGCTTTCCATACTTTTATTTTTAGTTGAAAATCCTCCGGTTGCTAAAGTAGCAAAAGCATGGTTTACTGAATCAAAAAAGCTCATACCTCCAAATAAAAGTAATATTATCAATGCAACCGTTATAATCAAATATAGTTTCCATAGAATTTTTGCAGTTTCTCTTATTCTTGGAGTTATTTTTTCTTGGGTAGGTCCTGGAACTTCGGCTTTAAATAGCTGAAAGCCACCAATTCCTAAAAAAGGCAGTATTGTCAAAGATAAAACAATAAATCCCATACCACCAATCCAGTGTGTTGTGGAACGCCACATTAAAATACTGTGTGGATGAGATTCTATACCAACCAAAACAGTTGCTCCTGTTGTTGTTAAACCTGATATTGATTCAAATACAGAAGAAGCAAAGCTAGAAAAACTAAAATCACCAAATGTTTTCTGAAAAAAGAATGGTAAACCACCTGTAATTCCAATAAGTATCCATGAAGTTGTTGTAATAAAAAATCCTTCTTTGTGACTTATGTTGTCATTATCTAAGTTTCGAAATGGTATATATAATAATATCCCCACAATCAAAGTAACAATACTTGCCTTTAAAAATGAAATAGTTCCTTTATCACTATAATAGATTAATCCAACAAATATATGTGTTGCAATAATTAAAGAAAAAAATATTAAAAACAATCCATTTATTTTTGAAACAACTTTAAAGTTCATTCTTCCTACTATTTAAAAAATTTAGCTATAACTCTATTAATATCCTTTTTAGATAAAAATATAAAAACAGTATCGTTTAACATAATATAATCACCACCACTAGGAAGAAATAACACATCATTCCTTTTTATTAGGCCTATTAACACAGAGTTACCAAGTATCAAGTCCTTCAACTTTTTATTAACAATATAATATTCATCAATGATATCAATTTCTATAATACTTGCATCTTCATTAGCAATTGTTTTAATTGATTTTATATTTTCAGGATAATATTTTGAAAGTACCTTGTCTATTACAGGGTAATGAGGGTTTAGACATATATCAACTCCAAGCATGTATGATAAATTGTAAATAGATTTATTAAATGTAACAGAAACAGTATTTTTTGCACCATCTGTTTTAGCCAGTTTACATGAAATAATATTATTAAAGCCATCGTTAGTGGCCGAAACAAATAAATCATTACCTCCAACTCTATTTTCTTTTAAAGTGTTATGTAAAGTTCCGTCTCCATGTAAAATTATAGTCTGAAGTAATTGTTCATCCAGTTTTTTAGCTTTAACTTTATCTAATTCTATCAATTTAGAAGAAATCTTTCTTTTAGTAATTTCCTCTATAATTAATTTGCCATAACTACTTGCACCAACTACAGTGGAGTTTTTTATTTTATTTTTTTTATATCCCATTTTTCTAAGAATGAGTTCCTCATTCTTAGAAAGCATAAAAATATGTATAATATCATATAATTCTATTCTCTCTTGACCATTTGGAATAATCGTTTCTACTTCATCTTCTCTGCTGATTGCAGTAATAAGAAAATCAAGATTTTTAAATTTATTTTTTATTTCTGAAACGGTCATACCTATTAAAAATGACCCCTTATCAACCTTCAATCCTCTTAAAATCACTTCTGATTCAAGCATAGAAATAAATTCTCTTGTATTTTTATATTTCAATAAATCAAACATATGTTCAGCAACTTCTTTTTCAGGATATAATGGAATATCAATATTTAAAATATCATATAAATATTCAGCATTAAGTAGATTTTGATTTCTTATACGAGCAATTGTTAAAATATTTGGATTTATTCCTTTTGCTAACGAAGAAACTAATATATTTTGACTATCATTTGTCAATGTTGATAAAACTATTTTTGCATTACTAATTTCTGCTTTTATTAAAGAATGGTAGGATTCTCCTGTACCATTAACTATTTTTACTTCTTGAAAACGAGAAATTTTTTTTAAAACAATTTCATTTGTTTCTATTATTGCAATGGGAATATCTAATGCAATTAAATTAATAGCTAAATGATAACCTATATCTCCTAAACCAACAATAACAACATGTTCTTTCATATAATCCTAATTTATTTCATTTAATACAATATCAACATCATTTTTTGTAGCAAAAAATAAAATTTTATCATTTTCTTTTATAATACTTTCTCCATTTGCAATACTTGCATGATTATTATGTTCAATTACTCCAATTAACATATTAAGATTTTTTAATTCTTTTAATTTTTTATTAATTAACTTTGACTTTTTAGATGGCACAAATTCAAGCATTTCAATTTCTTCATTCCAAAGAGAAGATACTGATATAATTTTTCCCATATGAAAATATGATAATAGCTCATCAACAACTAAAGACTTAGGATTTAAAACATTTTTAATCTTATAATGATTAAATAATTCAAAATTACCTTGATGAAAGTAAATAGATAGAACACTTGTGTTTGATTTTAATGCATATACTGATGTTATAAAATTTATATTATCGTTATCTGTCATTGCAATATATAAATCAACATTAAATAGTTTCTTACTTTCAACCCTATCTAAATTTCTAATATCAACAAATAAATAATTTATATTTGGATATAGTGTTTTTAAATACTCAATTCTTTTTCTAGACCTATCTAAAACAGTTATAGAATAATCATTATTATATATTTTATCAATAAGAGCTTCACTATATCGCCCTCCTCCACCAATTAAAATACTTTCTATTTTTCTTCCTATTATATTAAATAATTCAAATAATGGTTTGATATGTTTTTTCGCTATCAACAAGTATAATATGTCATTTTCACGTATTACAGTATCTCCTTTAGGAATCTTAAAGTCATTACCATTGTCAATACCAATTATAAGAGCTGCATGCTCCGATGTAATTTTTTTTAATTCAGATAGTTTTTTATCAATAACAGGACTATTTGACTTCACTTCAAATGCAGTAATAATAAACTTACCATTAACTATTTTGTGATATTCTATTATAGAGGGATGTTTTAATAATTGATTTATATGCTCTGCAGTTAATTTTTCAGGGCTAATAAAATTATCAATATTTAAAATATTTTTATTTAGTATTTTATAATTATAATCTGATTTTTTATCAATATGATTAATAATTTTAACATCTTTGTTAAAATATCTTGCAATCAGGCCAACTGATATATTAATTGAGTCACTATCTGATAAAGCAAGTAATATATCACATTCTTTTATATTTGCTCTTAGTAAAATATTTGGTTCTATTTCATTTCCAAAAATAAATTCAGCATCAAGACTATCCTTTATTTTTTTGTACTTTTCTTCAGATGATTCAATTATATATAAATTTATATCAGAATTTTCACAAAGTGTCTCCGCAATATTTATTGCAATAGAATTACTTCCTATAATTATTACATTTTTCATTATTTATTTTTTAATTCTTCTAGTTCTTTTTTAGTTTCTTCTAGTTCTTTTTTAGTTTTTTCCAATTCTTGTAATAATTCTTTATTATCCATATCGAAATTTTTATATAAAGTTTCTTCAATTAATTTTTGTTCTGTAATATCTTTTGCCGTTCCAAGAATTGAAACAGGTTCTAATTTATCATTTAATAAAAATCTAATTTTAACTTCACACCATACATTAATATCTTTGGTTTTATGTTTAAAACAAAGAATTAATCTTTCAAAGTAATCTTGATTTTTATCTGGATTCTTTTTTATGTAACGAATTTCATTTTCAAGTTTCTTTTTTAATTCATCTGCAGAACCATCCACTAAATAATCTTCAATAGACTTATTTGCTAATTCGTCATAAGAATACCCAAGTATTTTTTTTATAGAAGCACTAATGAAATTAAATTTTAAATCTAAATCTGCCACCCAGAATGTTTCATCAATGGTTTCATTCATTATGTTATAAATATTATTATCTTTATTTTCAAACCCATCAATAATTGCTCTAAGGTGATTTATTTGATTAATATAATAATTTTCATTCACTGTAGCCTCCTTACAACAATACAATGTATATAAAATATCAAATTTTAATAGAAAAAACAATTGTTAATTTTTTTTAGTAGGTTTTTATCACTAAAAATGAATAAAAATCACTAAAACTAATAATTTTATATTAAAAAATCAAAAAAACTATTTTATATTTCTCTTTTGTAGTATATAATCTTTATATTTTTTTTTGAGGTAATTATGAAAGATATTATGAATAGTGATATTTTTAGCAACACAGAAATTGCATTTGAAAATCGTTCTGATGAAGAACTAAGAAGAATTTATGGCTTATTTAAGAAAATGAGCAACTCCTCATTATCATCGATAGGGAAAAATATGCTAAAGGCATCAATGTTTTTAAAGTTACCAATACATAAATTTGCAGAAAAGTATCTATTCTTTCATTTTTGTGGGGGAATAACATTAGAAGCCTCACAAAATATTGTTGATAAATTATATCAATATAATGTAAAATCAGTATTAGATTACTCCGCTGAAAGTAGAAAATCAGAAGACTCTTTTAAACAAATAGAAAGTGAAATTATAAAAATAATAGATAATGTTGCAACAAATAGAAGTAAAATACCATACGCAGTTTACAAGATGAGCGGTGTTGCAAATGTTGAATTAATTAGAAAAATACAAAAAAAATCAGAATTAACAGAAGAAGAAAAGATATCCAAAGAAAGGTTATTAAAAAGAATCAACTATATTTCAAAATATGCATATGATAAAAAAGTCCCAATTATGGTAGATGCAGAAAGGCTTGATGTTCAGGAATTCATTGATCAAATAATGGATGAAATGATGATTAAATACAATAAGGAAGAAGCTATAATATTTAATACTATTCAATTTTATAGAAAAAGCTCAATGGAGATATTAAAAAAATCTTTTAAAAAGGTAACAGAAACAGGAGCTTATTATGGAATAAAACCTGTTAGAGGAGCTTATTATCAAGAAGAAAAAGATTTAGCTAAAGAAAATGGACTAGAATCCCCAATTTGTGATACTAAAGAAGACACTGATAAAAAATTTGATGAAGCATTGTTATTTTGCATAGAAAACATTGATAAAATTTCTTTATTTGCTGCAACTCATAATGAACACAGTGTTAAATATTTAATGACTTTAATGCAAGATAAAGGTATTGATAAAAATGATAATAGAATCTATTTTTCTCAATTATATGGTATGAGTGAACACATTACTCTAAATCTTGCAAAACTGGGCTATAATATAACAAAATATATTCCTTATGGTCCTCTTAAATTAGTAATGCCATATTTATTAAGAAGAGCAGATGAAAACAAAGCCATTCAAGGACAAACAAATAGAGAATTTGAGATAATCAAAAAAGAAATGAAGAGAAGAAATCTTATTAAATAGGGGTGTGGTAACTCCTAGGAGTTACCACGGGGGTTATTTTATGCTTTTAAAATAATCTACTATATTTATATTATTACTTTGACTCGCTTCTTCTATTGCTGAAAGCTTAAAACCATATGACTTATGTATATCCGCTCCCTTTTCAATTAATAGCTTTAAAATATCAAAATAGCCTTCATTAATTGCAATTGTTATAGGAAACCCTAATATAAAGTTTCCCTTTCCATTAACATCTGCTCCTGAAGCTAATAATACTTTAACCATCTTTATGTCTCCTCTACTAACAGCAATCATAAGAGGAGAAAGATTATTTACATAAGCATTATGATTTGCTCCTGATAAAATTAAATAATTGACAATTCTATATTTTGATGCTTTTACTGCCATAAAAAGCAAACTGTCAAGATTATCACAAGTGTTATCCTTTAATATTCTTTTTATTTCATCAAGATTATTTTTTTTTATTTTTATTTCCAGTCTTGTTTTAATATCAAGAGAGTTCAGAAGGTTTACAAAATAAATTCTTTTTGCATAATTGTTTTCATATTTTAAAAGTTGTTCTGTTAAGTAATAATGCTTATTGCTATAAGCAAGTTCAAGATAATTATTTGAAACAGCACCTTTTTTTATTAAAAATTCCACAATTTCAATATGATTGTTTTTTATGGCTATATCTATAGGTGTTTCATTATTTAAATTTTTTATATTAATTTCAACTCCATATTTTATAAGTAATTTTATAATGTCTAAATCACCATGTTTTACTGCCAATATAGCAGGGGTGTTCAGGAGATTATCTTTAGTATTAGGGTTAGCTCCATGTTTAAGCAATGATTTAACTATAAATAAATCACCGACTTCAACAGCTTTGTAAAGAGCCGTTTCGTTGTTGTTGTTTTTATAGTTTATATCTGCATTGTTTTTAATCAGGATATTGGTGATTTTACTATTTGCCTTAAGGATTGCATTCATTAAGGGACTCCATGAAAGAATATCAATATGATTAACATCTGCACCGTTTTCAATAGCTTTTGTTATTTTATCTATATTTTCTTCCTGAATACCTTGATATAATTCTTTTTGGTTTAAAACTTTTTCAGCAATATTTAAAGCTTTTTCTCTTATTTCTGAAGAATCTTCATACTTTAATAATGAAATAACAATATCTAAATATCCCTTTTCTGCAGCCATAAAAATTAGACTTTTATCATCTTTTATATCTACACCGTTTTGTAATAGGTACTTTACTATTTCTTTATAACCATTCTTCATTGCCTTTGATATTCCATTTTCTCCATTTTGGTCTTTTATATCTACATTTATTCCGTTTTTAATAAAATAAATAACTTGTTCATAATGTCCTCTTGAGATTGCATTTAAATAATCATTTTCTAAACCCATAACTCCTCCAATCAAATGCTTATATTAATAATAATCATAATTCTTAGAATTGTTAGAGAGCAATTAATATTTTTAAAAGCTCCATTTATTTTTATTTTCATTAGTTATTTCAATAAAGATACACCGAAAAAGAGTTACTTAAAATTGAACTATATTTTTTTATTTATTACATTCCATAACCTTAAACCATAAAAAATATGGTTTTATAAGTTTATTACATGCAAATTTAAGCCAAATTTGTCTTAAATTTAAAAAGGGTATGAAAAATTAAAGTGCCAAAAAGTTGTTCCTTTATTTATATAATTACTATTCAGTAACGGAACAAAATCAAATCTTAAAGGTCCAACAATAGTTATATACCTTAAACCAATTCCTACACTATAAAACATACTTTGCATATCTTCAGGAACCCACTTTTTTGAGTTAAAGAAGTCTGAAAAATTTTCAGATAGTCCTCCTATATCCATAAAGAATGCAATACTGAAATTATTTCTAAAATAAAATCTAATTTCTGTATTAAATAATAACATTGAGTTTTCCCCTATTGGACGACCATTTTCAATAACTCCTGCCATATTAAAATCATAACCTCTAATAGAACTATCCCCCCCTAAAAAATACCTTTCCTTATGAGGAATACTTTTTTTAGTCTCACTTAAAGGTGTTCCAATTCCTAGTTTAATTGAATTTGCAAAAGTTAACCATTTTAATGGAGTAATATAAAAAGATAAATTCAACTCATTTTTAAAAAACTTTTCATTGCTAACATTAATACCAATGATATCTATTAATTTATTTGAAACATTATCAAATAGTCCTGCCCACTGAAAGGTATATTTTAGTGCAAAACCATTTCTTGGATCAAAAATACTATCTCTATTTTCATAAAATAAAGATAGTTTCATTGAATTAGTAAGGGATGTTTCTATATTTTGAAAGATATCTGGTGGATGAATATTTTTAGAATATGCAATCTCTGTTTTTGAGTATTCAAGTAAAACCGATGGAGAAAATGTTAGTTTTTTAAATAATGTTTTATAAAAAGATATTTCATTACCAACAATAGTTAAATTAAAAGCAGGAGGTGTTTCATATTTATAATATGTTTTTATATTTAGATTAATTTGACTTGAAAAAATATTAGGAGAATCAAAACCAAGTTCTAATTTACTATAAATTTCTCCAATTTTTCCCAAAAGAGAAAGTTTTTTTGCATATCCTAATAAATTCTTCTCTACAATTTTTGTGGAAAACGACCATGTTTCATTTGTAGATGTTGAAATTAAAAAATCTATATACCTATTTTCACCTTCTTGTAAAAAAAATAATACATCTGTTGGAATTATTCCATTATCTTTTATTCCTCCCTTTTCATTTAATGCTGGTAATTGAATAGAGATAGTTTTAAAAACGCCTAAATTTCTTAATCTAGCTTCTGTTTCAGTTATTTTTTCGAGATTTAAAATTTCACCTTTTTTAAATATAATTTCATCAGTAATTGTTTCTTTTTTAGTAATAAAGTTACCACTAACAAAAACAGAACCAAATTTTTTACGAGGTCCTTTTTTTATATAGTATGATAATTTTATTTTTCCGAATAAATTACTAAGTAACTCAGCTTCATTAGCAAATTCTTTTGATAAAGGATAGAATAAATATTTTTTTCCATTACTTTCAATATACGCATCAACTTTTGCTAAAGGATATCCTATAGCTTCATAATATTGCTGTATCGCATCTGCATTATACTTAAACCATTTAGGATTAAAGCCTAAAGACTTTGGTTCTTTTAAATATTTTTGCATATTATTAATTTCTTTAATATCTTTAAATCCATATATCTGAGGGGTTGAAAACAATATTTTTTTTCCTTCATTAATTTTTATAATAATATCTAGATAACGATCTTTATTATAAAAATTAAATAATAATTTATCTATTTTAGCATGCAAATATCCCTTTTCTTGATAATATGACAGTATTGTTTTCATATCTTTTAAAAAAAGTTTTTCTTGTAAAAAACCTTGACTACCCAATAAGTTATAACTACCTGTTTCCATTAAAGAAAACAAACTGTTCTCTCCAATATCTTCATTAACGCCCTCAAGTGTGATACTTCTTATATATAATCTTTTACCTTCCTTAATGTTATATACTAATTTTTTATTTTTTTGAACATTATCATTACTTGTTATTTTAATAAAATAATAACCATTTGATTGATATAATTGTTTTAACTTTTTTATAGATTCTTTAATGGTACTTGGAGAAATTGAAGAATTTTCATTTAAAGCTATTTGTTCTTTTAAATCTTTAGTTGATATTTCTTTATGATTTTTAAAAAAAACATCAATTTTTTCTCCTAGATTAAGGCTTAACCATAAATCAACTTTTTTTTCTTTAAATTTTATAATAAAACCTCTTCTTTTAATTTTCAAATATTTTGATGATAAATCCTTTAATGAATATTTTTTATATATTTTTGATTTTATAACATTATTTTTTGAATTATTTATATCTTTTATTAAATCATTTTGACTTGGTAGTTTAAGTAACTTCAACTTTGCTGAAATATATCCCTTTTTCTTTAACTTTAATTCAACATCTTTTAATTGTTTTTTAAGCTCGTTTTCATAAAAAGCCCTTGTTCTTTTTCCTAAAAAACTAGGACTCAACAATTTTTTTATTAACTCTCCTACTATTTTTTTATTTTTTTCTTTTTTATATATGATATTAATGTCATCAATAGTTAAATTAACTCCAATATTTTCAATATCTATAACTATTGTTATATATCTGTAGTTATTAGAATATTTATATGATGTTCTAATATTCGTATTATAAAAGCCCTTAGTTTCAAATAGATTTTCTATATTCTTTTTTATCAAATTATATTTATTTTCATCAAAATATTCTCCTTCATTAAAAAAAATTTTCCTTCTAATATTTTGTTCAAGTATTGGAAAATTATTTTTAATCACAATCTTTCTTATTATTGGCTTTAAAACTAAATAAAACACTAATTTATTATAAGCTCCTTTCTTTTTTATTTTTATAAACACCTTTTTAAATGCTTTAGTATTGAGTAGCCTAGTTTTTAAATATTTAATTTCTCTTTTAGTAACAAATGAATTTTTAGAAAGATTAATAAATTCTAGCCAGAATTTTTTATCAATATTATCTTCTGATATTATTTCAAGATTATCTATTTTTATATATTCAATTGATTGAGCAATTATTGGAGTAGATAATAATATACTAATTAAAAATAATATAAGTTTTATTGTTCTCATAACCTACTTCAACTTAAGCCTGTACTTCAGACCTAAATCTGTCGTTCCTGCTTCAAAAGCCTTTAAAATTTCTATAACTAGTTGGTCAGTTATTATAACCTCTGCCGAGATCTCCTTTTGTAAAGTATTGTTTTCGAATTCTCCAACACCTGAAACAATTACCCTCTCAGCTATTCGTTTATTTGCAGAAACAGATAATCCTCCACTTGAATTTATAGATGTTTGAATTGAAATATCCGTTTGTTTGGTAAAATCAGAAGTTAATTTATTTAATGAGTTTTGTAATAATATTGAAAACACCTGATTCGTAATTTTACTTCCCCTATCTTCATTTACTATTGTGCCAGATGTATTTAATCCTGATTGTCCTGTAAGTAGTAGCATCAAAGTTTGGACTTTGGTAAGCCCTTCTCCTGTTAGTTCTACTTTGGGATTATTAAGTTTACCCGTAATAATTAAAGAAACATTTCTATTAGTATATTCATCAGAAACTGGATCATAATCCTTTATTATAGACTCTGCTTCAAACTCAAGCTTAGATGCTAATAAATCACTTTTATTAAACTTTATTCCTAAATTTGTCAAATCAAATATATTTCTTAGTAAATTAACAGACCCATCTTTTGCTGTAATTTCACCAACAATAATGGGATTCCCTAAAGTACCTAATATTGTTAAATTTGCCTTAACGGCAACATCTGACATCAAATTATTTGATATTGTTAATCCTTCATTAATTATATTAACATTTAAAGATATATTTTTTAATATTGGAATAGTCTTAAAATCGACACCTTCCTCATAAACTTCTGTTTTTTTAGTAATTGGATTTAGTATATTATCAACAATATTTATTTCTTTATAAAACTTACCATCTATAATTCTGGTTTTACCATATAATTTTAAATTCTTAATATTTCCTTTTAAAGTTAAGTCTAAACTTGTTTCTATATCTGCAATTTCAGGTAAATTATATTCTAGATTATTAGCATTTAAATTCAAATAAACATTTTGATTGCTCAAATTAAATATCAAATTATTATTACGAGGGTCTCCAGTGATTTCAAAATTTCCTCCTAACATATTTCCCTTTATATTTTTTATATAAACTTTATCTTGCCTCATCGTTATTTGAGCATTATCAATTGTTATATCTTTATCGTATCCTACTGGTTGAAAAGAAGCATTTTTTATTTTTAAATTAAAATTATACCTTGGTTTTTTAAATGTTCCACTTATATTACTATAAATATAAGCGTTCCCATCAATTGAAGAAAATATATTTTTAAAATATGCAAAGGATTTCAAATTAATTCCTCCATATATATTTAAACTTACTCTTTCCTTGCTTGGAAAGATTATACCAGATAAATTTATATGTTCATCCAAAAATGAAACGCCCAAGTCAACATATAATTTATCATTTAAATATTCAACACAATTTTTCTTTACCTTCTTATTACTTACAGTAACAATACAGTGCTTATCACTTGGCTTTAATTTTCTTTTGGACTGTTTTATATTTAACTCTCCCATATTTAAGTCAATATCTTCAAATATAATTCTACCAAATAATATTTTTTTGTTTAATAAATCATATTTCAAATTAGAGTTTAATGTTATTAAGCTTTTTATTGGAGCAGTATAAAACTTATCTGCAGGAAACTTATCAACATCAATATCTACTGTTAATATTGGATGAGTTAAAAGGTCTTTAATATTACTTTTAATGGATAATATCTTAAATAATTTACCATTAATTTTAGCATTATTTTGATCTCCTTTAATAGAAATCAAACCTTCTCCCAGTTTAAGTTTTTTATTTAATTTGACTTTCTTAAATATAATTTTATCTGCTACACCAAATTCATCAGATTTTTCAACATTAGTTTTAGTAGTTTCTATCTCATACGGATAATAACAAGAAGCTAATCTCATTTTTAAATCATAATTTACTGTTTTCTGCTTAATATTACCATTTAAAATAAGGCTAGAAATAGCATCTCCATTAAATAATGACTTATTATTTATTTTTAAATTTGCAATTTTTCCTATTTTTAATCTTGGTATCAATGATTCTACATTGTAGTTCATTGTTCTTAAATTAAGCCTTCCAATTAATTCAAATAATTTTGATTTATCTTTATTTATTTCAAAACTTTCTATATTTAAAATATTATCAGATGTTTTTGAATCCTCTGTAATTTTCATACTTAAGTTAAAACTATCAAAGGGTTCATTATTTATTATAAATTTTTTTGAATATGAAGTAATTGAACCATTCAATTTAGAAGGTGTACCATATATAATAACTTCACTATTTAAATTTAATTTAATTTCTTTATGTTGAAGTATATTACCTATTTTTGCATTTTCTAAATTAAAAAACAAAGAAAACTGAGGCTCTTTTAGTAGCTTCTTTAAATTTTTATTATATAGTTTTACTTTTGCAGTTATAAAAGATTTAAAATCATTATTTGCAATTGATAAACCATATAATTGAATTAAACCATTTTCAAGTTTAATATCTGTTGAAACATCATTATTTCTGTAGTGTAAATAATTGAAATCACTCAAATGTATATTTGCTTTTAAAAGTGGATTATAAAAATTACCAATAATTTTACCTTTAAAAGTTGCATTTCCTGAAAAGTCATTTATATCCAGTTCTTTTAGAATTCCTTCAAATTTCTTTGATTGAACATTGAATTTAATATTAGCATTTTTTTTATTTAAATTTAATCTTCCACTAGTAACAAATGATAAATTATCCGATTTCAAATAAGAACCATTATGAATATATAGACTTCCTTTATTATAATTTAACTTAGTTTTAAGTTTTAAGTTTCTACCTATAATTTCTTTTTGAATTAATCTATAATTACTATAAATATTTAAATTAATGTTTTTTTGTTCATAAATATTTTCTGATGTTAGATTTATGTTTGTAAACAAATTTCCTTTTATTAAATGCCTATACTTTCTAGATATTTTTATTGGAATAAGCTCCTTTATATATTCAGGTTTAAAATCTTTTATAACTAAATTAAATTTATTTACTTCTCCTGTTAAAAAATTCAGTTTACTATCTATTTTTAAAGAACCATCAGAAATTTCAAATGATAAGTTTTCTAAATCAATACTATCCTTATTATTAATAGATAAATTAGTTCTAAATCTTTTTATTTTTTTATTTTTATAGCTAACTTCTTTTAGATATAAATTTAAATCACTTTGTTCGGCCTGATAATATGCTTCTAAAGAGCCTCTTTCAAAATTAATATTATCAAATTTTAAATTTCCAACTAATAAATTTAAATTCACCATAGGATAATTTGTTGAACCAAATAAACTTGCCTCAATTGTTACATTTTTACCTAATTCTATTTTCCTAGGAATCTTTATCTTATTCTCTTTTATTATAGATTTAATAATAGATGTTTTTAGATCTCCATTTAATGAGATGTTTAATTTACTCAATATATCCATACCTAATTTAGCTTTTGTATCAAATTTTGAATCTTTTATATATAAAAAGCCTTGTTTTAATTGAATATAATCAAGATTTTGCTCATATGAATAAAATTTTGCCTTATCAATTCTTAATTTTTTATCCTTAATTTGTATTAAAGCATCTGTCAAATCCCCATCAGCCCTAATTAAAATATCATCTTTTAATACTTGAAAACTTGCATTTTTTAAATTGATATCATTAGTTTTTATCTTTATCGTATCTGATATTGATAAATATATTTTAGATTTATTAATATTTATATTATTTATTAGAATAGTAAGAGGCGTTTTACTTGGTTTATTACTTTTTATAAATCCACTATCATCAAAAAACATAAAATTATTTTTATACATCTTATTAAATATTAATTTTCTAAATTTTGCATGTTTATCCAAAGTATAAAATGTCTCTGCAATATTTTTATAATCTTTATTTATTATGATATTCATTGTGGCACTATCTACTGTCAATGAATCTATAGTTAATCTTTTAGAACTAAAAATATTTCTTATTAAAAAAATAGGGTTAATATTTAAAGTTAAATTACTTACTTCGATAACCTTTTCACCTCTTGGAGCGATTATTGATACATTTTTAAGTTTAATTTTATTTAAACCAGGTGTAACAGATAGCTTTTCTATATAAAATTTACCTGGTAATATTTTAGATAATAAGTTTGATATTAAATATTTATTATATGATGTATTTAAATAAATAATAAAAAGAACATATATAATTATTAAACCTAATAAAAAATATGCAAATTTAAATAAATATTTAACTAATAAAACCATCTAATCCTAATTTAACCTGTAATCATCACCAATTAAAAGATTCGCTTCAAATGAATTAAAATCTCCCAACCTAGAAAATAAAGCAGGAGAAACCATATCACCCATATACTTACCATTTCCTTTATTTGTTATTTCATAATCAGTCCCAATAAACATAATTTTTCTTTTATTATATCTTTCATAAAATATCTTTTCAAAAGTTTCTTTTTCAAATTGGGTTCTATTTTTTGCAAACTCATCAATAACTAATATATCAACAGTTGTTATCCTATTCATTTCTGCTTGAAGTTGCTCATTTAAATTAAAGTTAGTAAATAAAGATTTATTCTCCAATATCCACTGAGGAAAGTCTAAATAAAGACCTGTTACTTCAAAATTTAAGACTAAATGAGATAATAAACCTATTAATAAGTGTGTTTTTCCAACACCATGCCCTCCATATAAAATAATTCCCTTTGAATCTAAATCAAAATTATCAATATATGTATTTAAGGTTTTTAAGATTCCTTTTTGAGTATCAGCAACAACTTTATTAAACATTTCTATTTTAAAATTAGATAATTTTTTATTGGCATATCTTGCAGGAATTCTTAACTCGTTATATCTTTTTATTTTTTCATCTATTTTTTTACATTCACATTTTTTTAGATACCTATATCCATCTTTATAAAAAGGTATATGGCCCCAATTATTACATATTTTACAATCATAAGAGCACTCACATTTTTCTATTTGGGCATAATTAAATGATTTTTTAGATACATATTTTTTATCTTTGCAAATGGGACAATTCATATTCACTCCTTCAATAAGCATTACATTTTATATTATAAGTGCTCATAATTCAATATTTTTATATCTAATCTTATAGAATTATTGACAATATTATCTTTATATAATACATTATGGAGTATTTTTGGGCTTATACATTATGAAAGAAAAGATATTTTTAGAAAAATTTAGACAAAAAATTAAGGATAATTCTTTAAAGCAAAGTAAGCAAAGGGAAGAGATAATAAAAATTTTTTTAAAGCAAAATCATCATATTGATGCAGAAACCTTATACGCAAATATAAAAAAAAAATATCCTCAAATTGGTTACACAACCGTTTATCGTACTTTAAAGTTACTATGCGATTTAGATATGGCTATTTCTCATTCATTTAATAAAAACATGGCATTTTTCGAGCCAATTTGGGATACGAATACCCATCATGATCATCTTATTTGTACAAAATGTGGAAAGATTGAAGAATTTCAAAATAAAGAAATAGAAGAATTGCAAAATAAAATAGCTGAAAGTTATGGATTTAAGATTACAAATCATGTCTTAAATATGTATGGAATTTGCAAAAAATGTAGGAGTAAATTAAATGACTAAAACATTAATTTTTTCTTTTTTATTTATATGGTTCTTATCTTGTAATAAAGTAAATTCCTCAACTCCTAATAAACTTCCATTAGCAATAAACAATATTAAAATCAATGAAAACCAACCTATAGTAATATATGGAGATACTAGAGATAACTATGAAATACATAAAAAAATAATAAAATCATTTTTACAAAAAAAGCCTACCATAGTTTTTAATACAGGAGATTTAGTCCATGATGGCAATAAAACAGAATTATGGTCTGTTTTCTTTAATATAATAAAGCCAATATTGAAAACAGCCAAATATTATCCAGTATTAGGCAATCATGAAAGAGAATCTATTAATTATTTTAAACTATTTGAACTACCTAATAATGAAAAATGGTATAAAATAAATTTCAAAAACATTAGTTTTTTTATTTTAGACTCTAATTCAGATTTAGAAATTAATAGTAAACAATACTTGTGGTTAAAAAATGAACTAAAAAACAATAAATTAGATTTTAAAGTTTTAATATTTCATCACCCTATATTAAGTATTAGCCGTCATGGAAGTTATTCTTCTTTGGAGAAATCTTTAACTACTTTAATACAAAAATATTCTATACAACTTATTTTTAATGGTCATGACCATGCATACCAAAGATTTTTAAAAAATAGAGTAAACTATATCGTAACAGGTGGAGGTGGAGCCCCTCTCTATGGTAAAATAGATAACCCTAAAGATGAAAAATATCTAAAAAAATATTTAAAAACCTATCATTATTGTTTATTAAACAGTAAAAACAAAGAACTAAATATTTCTGTTTATGATATTAACAATAATTTGATTGATTCATTAATAATAAAAAAATAAATTAAAAAAAATAAATTTGAAAAAAATATAACCTTGTGATAATATGTAGTGTTTGTTTATTTATTTAAGGAGTTTTTATGAAAGTAAATTTACTTTTAATTGCATTCTTGTTTACAGTTTTATCTGTATTTACCACATCTTGTGATAGTAGTAATGATAAAACATGTGATCCCGAATGTACTAATGCTTGGGAAACATGCAATACTAAAACAGGTAATTGTGAAGTTAAAACAGGTTTTTGTAGTGTTAAAGCTGATTGTGATGGTGCAAAAGTTTGTGGATTAGACCATAAATGTAAAGAACCTATGGCTGAAGAATGTAAAAATCAATGTCTTGACCAACATTCAGTTGTTCAAGGAACATGCTCAGTAGTAGGTGGCTTACCTACATGTGAATGTAATGAAGGTTATCTTAAAAGTCCAAATGGTTTAAGATGTCTTGAAAAAACAGCTGATTGTAACGATGAAGCAACTGCTTGTGGTGGTCATGGAGATTGCATTGCACAAAACAATGGTACATTAGGTTGTAAATGTGACACTGATTACATACCAGATGCAACAGACCCAATGTTATGTTCTCCAACTGTTATTTGTTCAAATTCAAACCATGATGGTACATGTGAAGCTTCATGTGAAGAATGTCTTGATGATGGAACAGGAAACTGGAAATGTAAAGTTCCAGAAGGAGAAAGACCTTGTTATAAAAATTTCAATGACCAATGTGACCCTAGTTTAGGTTACTCAAATAACCCCGGTTGTGCTTCTGATATGGTTTGTGAAGGCGATACAGCTGAAGATGGTTACTGTACAGTAAGAACTTGTGAACAAGATTCTCAATGTCCTCCTGCTGGAGCGGATTCTTATGGCGACCAATTTGTATGTAAATACTACGGAACTGGTTTTATTGGTATTTGTATTAAAGCTGATGATGACTGTTTTAACGCAGATGGCACAAGAAAAGGTGGCGGAGAAGAAGGTGATGCTTGTTCTGATAAATGTAAAGAAGCTGATTGTAATGTTGGTAATTTATGCGAAAAGGGCTCATGTTCTAAAAAATGTTCAGGTCCTACAGACTTAACTTGTGGTACAGACAGAGGCTGTGTTGACTTAACTGGTGGTCAAGGTGATGCAAGATTATATTACTGTGCAGGTCCAATTGTTGGTGCTGGTGAAGATTGTTTAGATGCTGTATGTGCTAATGGTTTATCTTGTTTAGGCGACCAACAAACATGGGCTAACTGTTTTAAACCTTGTACAACAGTTGGTAGCGAAGATGAATGTGCTTCAGTTGGTGCAGGTTCAAAATGTGAAAACTTTGGACAAGTTGGTAACTTCTGTGGTGCTCCACAAACTCAACAACCTGGTGAAGAATGTGACCAATTTGCACATGGTTGTGCTGATGATGGTTGGTGTTTAGGTACAGGTGGAGACAATCCATCTTATTGTTTTGAGAAATGTACTACAGCATCAGATGCTTCTAATGAATGTACAGGAAACACTGCATGTGTTCATTTTGGAACAGCTCCAAACGATGGTTACTACTGTGATATAGCTCCATCTAGAAATGCAGGCGAAGAATGTGATATGGTTCATACTTGTATGAATGATGGTTGGTGTTTAGGTAGTGGTGCAGATAGCCCATCTTATTGTTTTGATAAGTGTGAAACAGCAGGTGAAAATAGTACAGAATGCCCTGGAAATACAACATGTGTTCATTTTGGAACAGCTCCAAATGATGGAAACTATTGCGAAGTAGCTCCAAACAAAGATTTCGGTGAAGCATGTGATATGGTTAATACTTGTATGAACGACGGGTTATGTTTAACTACAAATGATGGAGCATCTTGTTTTGAATCCTGTACAGATGCTAGCTCTGTTTGTACTCAAGGAGAAAACTTTAAATGTGTAGATACACAAAATGCTCAAATTGGTTGGATTTGTATGGAACAAACACCTCCAGGAAATACAGCAATAGGTGGAGATTGTAGTGGTGTTGCTGATGATGCAACTAAAAACTGTGTTGCTGGTGCAACTTGTTTAACTACTCAAGGAACACCTCCTGTGTCAACATGTTATGAAGATTGTGATGTTAATGCTCCTAGTTGTTCAACAACAGGTTATACATGTCAAACAATTCCTGATGTAGGTGATTTCTGTATGGCAGCACCTGCAGGAAAATAGTTTTTATTCATTCTATAAATGAGAAAGGGGCTTCGGCCCCTTTTTTTTGGTATAGAATAAATGTATAAATTCTGTTAATAACAAATTTATCTAAAATATGGAGTAAAATACAATGAATGAAATATTTAAAAAATATGGGTTCTCGTTAACACGAGATACTATAAAAAAATTTGAAACCTACAAGGATTTATTAATAGAATGGAATAAAATCATAAATTTAACAGCTATAACAGATGAAAATGAGATAATTATAAAGCACTTCATTGACAGTTATTCAATTTCTCAAAAAATATTTGTAAGTAATAATATAAAAACAGTTCTTGATATGGGAACAGGAGCAGGTTTTCCTGGTATAATTGGAGGGATTTTAAATCCTGAAATTAAATTTACCTTAGTAGATAGTGTAAATAAAAAAATAACATTTCTAGAAGAGGTTATTCAAAAACTAGAGTTAAAAAATATCTATCCAAAACATCACTATTTAGACAAAAAAAACTCCTCTGGTAAAAAATTTGATATTGTGATATCAAGAGCCTTTATGAAACCACATAAATTAATATATTTTGCAAAAAATTATGTTAATAAAAATGGTTTTCACATAATGCTACTTACTGAAAATCAAAAAAATAATTTTCTTGACACAATTGCTAAATACAAGCCTGAAATCTTAACTTATCCCTATGAGGAAAAATTTAGATATATTTTAAAATTTAAACAGCTTTAAACAACTCTAGTAAACCATAAAAACATTCAAATTATAATTATTGATATTTATATTAAAATATGATAAAGTGACATCTATTTTTGTGGAGTAGAAAGTGAAGCAATCACATAAAACACTTATTTTATGGATAGTACTAATAGGTTTTTTAATAACCATTGCTAAAATGATAACAGCAGCCCCTTCAAAAGGTGATAAAATTTCTTATGATGAATTTATTAAAAATGTTGAAGCAAATGAAATCACATCAGTTATCATTAAAGAAAATGAATATAGTGGTAAATATAAAAATGATAAAAAGTTCTATTTTATTGGCCCTAAAACTCTTAATAAAGAAGAGCGTAAATTACTAGTTGACCATAAAGTAAAAATGGAATACGAAAAGAAAGAAGATGCATCACTATGGCAATCAATGTTAGTTTCTTGGCTTCCCATGATATTAATCTTCTTTTTATTCTTCTTTTTTATTAGGCAATTACAAGGTGGTGGTAACAAGGCTATGTCTTTTGGAAAGAGTAAAGCGAAATTAGTAACTGACACCCAGAAAATCACTTTTAAAGATGTTGCAGGGATTGATGAAGCAAAAGAAGAGCTTGAAGAAATTGTAGATTTTTTAAAAAAACCTCAGAAATACACCAAACTTGGCGGTAAGATACCAAAGGGAGTACTTTTAACTGGTTCTCCAGGAACAGGTAAAACATTACTTGCTAAAGCAGTTGCTGGCGAAGCGGATGTCCCCTTCTTTTCAATTTCGGGTTCTGATTTTGTTGAAATGTTTGTTGGAGTTGGTGCATCAAGAGTAAGGGATCTTTTTGAACAAGGCAAAAAGAATGCTCCTTGTATCATATTTATAGATGAAATAGATGCTGTTGGTCGTCAAAGAGGAGCTGGATTAGGTGGTGGACATGACGAAAGAGAACAGACATTAAATCAATTGCTTGTTGAAATGGATGGATTTGAGGGTAATGATGGTATTATTCTAGTTGCTGCAACTAATAGGCCTGATGTTCTTGATCCAGCATTATTAAGGCCAGGAAGATTTGATAGGCAAGTAGTTGTACCTAGGCCGGATGTTAAAGGTAGAGAAAAGATACTAGAAATACACAGTAAAAAGAAACCTATCTCGCCTGAAGTTGATTTAAGTATTATTGCAAAGGGAACAGCAGGGTTTTCTGGAGCTGATTTGGCGAACTTATTAAATGAAGGAGCTTTACTTGCTGCGAGAGAAGATAAAGATGAAATAACACTTGATGAGCTAGAAAAGGCAAAGGATAAAGTTTTAATGGGTGTTGAAAGAAAGTCTATGGTTATTTCTGACAAAGAAAAGTTTAACACCTCATTTCATGAATCAGGACATGCCTTAATGGCAAAAAAGCTTGAAGGTCCAGATAGTGATATGGTTCATAAAGTAACTATTATTCCAAGAGGAAGAGCCCTAGGGGTGACAATTCAATTACCAAATGAAGACAGATTAAGTGCAACTGTTAATTGGTGCAATAATAGAATTCAGATATTAATGGCAGGAAGAATTGCAGAGGAGCTTCTTTCCGGTGATAACTTTACTTCAGGTGCATCAAATGATTTTAAAGTTGCAACAAGTATTGCAAAATCAATGGTAACAGAATGGGGTATGGGAAAAGATTTACCTTTAATTTCATATAATTCCAACGATCAGGAAATATTTCTTGGAAGAGAAGTAACAAAACATCAAAACTTAAGTGCTGAAACAGTTACAAAAATAGATAAAGAAATAGAAAGAATAATAATGGCTAATTACCATAAGGCCAAGAAATATCTTACAGATAATTATGATAAATTATTAACAATGTCTCAGATATTGATGGAAAAAGAAACAATTGATGTAAATATTATCAATAGAATACATAATGGTGAGACAGTAGAAGATATTTTGGGATCATCAGATGCGCTAAAATGGAATTCTGAATATTTTTTAATAAAAGATAAAAAAGCTTAAGTAATTTAGCTTGATTTTAAAGGGATTAAAGGTAATGACAAAAAAAATAAAAAAAAAAGTGAATAAATCTTTATTACTTTTGTCTAACCTTTAGAGTTTGTAATTATTTATTTGGAGGAATTATGAAGAAGTTTTTACTTTTAGCAATCTCACTTGTATTTTTGGCTTCTTGTGGAAGCAAAACTGTTGTAGTTCAAGGTGGTGGAGATGGAAGACCTGCATGGACAATGAAAGGTGCAGGTGCTTTTACAATTGAAGGAAGAAAAGTTTTTAGAGCAGTTGGTCTTAGTAGTGATCTAGGTGACGAAGGAATGACTAATAACCAATCAGCAGATGATGCAAGAAAGAATTTATCTTTTGTTATGAAAACTTATGTTAAAGCTTTAGATGAATCTTATAAAAGATCAATAAAAACTGGTGATATGCCTAAAGCTCAATTTGAACAAGATATTACTCATGTTTCAGAAGTTATGACTAAGTCAAAATTTTCTGGTGCTCAAGTAGTTGACAGATGGATTGACCCTAAAACCAACAGCGTTTATACTCTTTTAGAACTAGACTTAGGTGCTGTTCAAAATATGATTAAGAATGCAAAAGGTATCTCTCAAGCACTTATTGATACAGTAGGTAAGCGTTCAGAAGAAGCTCACGAAAGATTAAATGAGAAATTAAAAGAAGTTGGTGATTTCTAGAAATCATTTTCAATATTTTAAAAAGGGGCAAATGCCCCTTTTTTTTTACTAAATTCTTTATTTATTCTTAAAATTGTAATATTATAGTAATCCTAATGTTTATTTAGAGGAATTATGGGTAAAACATCAAAATCTTTTAATAATTTTATTGAAGAAAATCATTTACTAAAGAAAGCGAATAAACTAGCTCATAAATATATGTCCGTTTTAAAAAGAAGAGAAATAGGTAAAACCATGTATAATCATGTTTTTGCTGTAGCAAAACATGTATATGATGCCGGGGTTACAGATATTGATATTATATCTGCAGCTTTTTTACATGATATTGTTGAAGACTCTGATAAGAGTTTAGAGAAAAGCCCAGAACTAAAAATAGCAATAACTGTAGATTATTTAAAAAAAGAATTTAATCATAACATCGCTCATATAGTTGAAAATTTATCCAATATTTCATCACAAAAACTAGAAAAGGATTACAGAAAAAAACTAAATCTAAATAAAAGTGATAATGTAAAATATCAATTAAAAAGAATGAATTATGTAAAAGGTTTCATGAAGCATCTTCTTGAAGCAGTAAAATTAAATATACTAGAATCCTTATTCTTAATAAAATTTTTTGATAGATATCATAATATGCAAACATTACAATATCATGGTAATGCAAGAAAACAAAATATGATTGCAAAAGAAACATTAGATATTTATATCCCATTATTTTATATGGTTAAGCAAATACCAATAACTTATATTTATAACATGGAAAGAATTGCTTTTCAATATATGTATCCTGATATTTATGAGAATAGGCTCAGATACTTAGAGCAAAATAAAAGTAAATTTGATAATGAATTTGAATTTCTAAAAAATTACATAAATAAAAACTATGAAAATATTGAAGTAATAGCAAAAGAAAGAAGTTTTTACCGTTTACATCTTACTAAAAGTAATTTTTCTGGTGTTAATTATGCAATTAATGAAGTTATCATTATATCTAAAGAACCTAGTTACGAAGAATACGACAAATTATCAGTAGAAGAATCTGAACAGATAAAACTAGATACAGAAAAAAGGCTTTATAACATTATGGTCGATTTAATTCACCTTTCTCTAAAAGGAAGTAAAAGGTCTAATAGGCACTATTTAATTCAAAATGATGCATTTAAGTACAGTTTGAATTTTCATTATGCACAAGCATACCTAAGACCTTTACCCGCAATGAGATTAAACCTATATAGCAATAATAATAAAGTCATGTTTCAATTAAATTTAACAACAGAAAATAAATTTAATACTTATAATAAAAGAAGAGATATTAAAACATGGGTAAAAGATTTAAAAGATGTCCAAGAAAATCTTGTTTCAAATAATTCAACAGAAGGTACTTATGAAAAACTAAGAATGGATTTTTTGAAACCAGTAACCTTATATACTCCCAAAGGTGACTATTATCATTTACCATCTAATGCAACTTTAAGAGATTTCGCTTTTAGGATTCATACCGATTTAGGAATTCATGGAAATTATGCCTTAATTAACCAAGTTGAAGAAATTGATCTAAATAAAAAAGTAACAGAATATCATGGAAATATAGTTGAGATAGTGTTATCTAATGAAGAAAGAAGTTTTGAAGATATTAATTTTTCTAAAATTTATTCGGAAACAGAACTTGCAAGTTCTGAAAAAAAGATAGATGAATTTGTTAAAAAATATTTAAAAGAAAATTTTGGCAATGATTTGAGTCAGGAAAAATTAACAAAATTAATAAAAATATTTAAAAAAGAAATTGAGAAAAAATTTACAAGAAGAGCAAAAAGGTATTAGAAATTGAATAAATGGGCCCTGATAACAGGTGGAGCAATTGGAATTGGAAAAGAAATAGCTAGAAACTTAGCATCTCAAGCTATAAATATCGTTGTTACCTTTAGAAAATCTCAAAAAGAAGCCGAATTATTAGTTAATAAACTTATTATTGATTATTCTATAGATGCAAAAGCTTTGAAAATGGATGGAAGTGACGAAAATGATGTTAGTGAAGGCTTTAAAATATTAAATAAAGAAAATATAATTATATCCATATTAGTAAACAACAGTGGAGATTATCTATATAAAAATATATTAGAAACTAGCTACAAAGAATGGAAATATATAATTGATAATAACTTAAACTCAACTTTTTTAATTACCAAATACTTTTTAAAGTACAGAATTCCTAGATCTTGGGGAAGAATCGTAAATATAGGATATGTACACTCTGGAATTATGATAGCCAAAACAATGACAACTCCATACTATATCGCAAAATCAGGAATATACCAACTAACTTTAGCTCTTGCAAAAGAATTATCAGGTGAAAATATAACAGTTAATATGGTGAGTCCTGGAATTATGGAAAATTCAATAAATACTGGAAAAGAATTGGAGATTTACAGATATGGAAAGATTAAAGAAATAGCTGAGCTTATCAACTACTTATTGAGTGATTCAGCGGAATATGTTACCGGAAGTCAAATTGACATAGCTGGTGGTTTTGGAATTTAATAGAAAGATACTATTTTTTACCATAAAATAAACTAATTAATTTGTTTAAATCATCCTTGTTTATATATCTTTCTGCCTTCTTTGTATTCCCTAACAAATCAATATCTAAATTATAATTTATCCATTGAACTAAAAATCTTGCTAATTTTTTATTTTCAGAATTTATTTCAAGATAATTTTTAACCTTTTTAGTTTTAGAAAAATCAATTAAAACCACTCTTTTATTTTCAAATAAAAAATTATTTAGTTTAATATCATCATGAATAAATCCATTTTGATGAAGATAGCCAAATGCTTTAAAAATATTGTAAATATAATCATTTATATTATTTAAATTAAATTTATTCTCAATAAACTCCATAGAATAAAAACAATAATCTTTAGCTTTATATAACTCATAGCCTCTTATTATATAGGGTGAACGCAACTTTACTATAGTTTTAAACTCATTTTGGAGTAAAGATATATTTTCTTTATTTTTTATAATTTTTAAAACGCTTTCCTTGTCTAGAAGTTTATCATAAACTTTAATTATTTCATGTGTTATATTAGAATATAAGGTTTGTAACTTTATAAATCTATCTATAATTACCAAATTACTATTATTTACAAATGTTTTTGTTGAAGTTTCATTTATCATTTTAAAAATTTTATATCTTTTTGTCTTTTTATATAAATATGATATTTATTATTGTGATCTTGCTTAACTTTTCCTGTAATATAAGCATAATAATCTTGGTTTTCTTTTAATTTTTCTAGTGAAATACCAGCTTTTTTAGAAACATGAACAATAACATCTACAAATTGATGAAAAGGTAGTTTATATGTGTACTCATTAGTTTCTTCTTCAATATCTCTAATTAAGCCAAATACTTTTACTTTTTTATTAATAAATTTCTTTAGTTTGTAATAATCATAATCATTACCTCCAATAAAAAGATATCTTTTCTTTTTACCATTTTTACGATAATCATCTATTTGTTCCCCCCTCTTATTCCACCACTTTAATCTGACTTCATAATCAGGATAATGCTTACCATCTTTACTCCAAACTCCTAATTTAGATTTTCTAGCAAACTTCTGAGCCTCAACAAATTCTTTATGAAATCTTCTTGAACGACCATATTTTGTGCTATAAGGAGTGTAACCATGCCTAACAATTTCTATATTAAAATTAACCCATTTATCTCTTTTTTTAACAAATACATAAGTTAAGTATCTACCAAAATACCCTTTTTTAGCAGATTTACTATCGTATTCAAGCCTAACAATAGATGCACCTCTAAAAAAATCCCTTGCCCATAGTGTTGCTTGATACCCAAGAGGAGTATTAAATTTAACTGGTTTATCTACAACTTTTAGCATTTTAGATTCTAAATATTCATCCCAATTATCAGCAATTTCTTTAGTTCTAACAGCAGCCGTCCCATGTTTAAATGATTCCTCTGTATCTATAAATAAAATTCTTATAGATGCATCCAATCCATCAACCTTTATTGTATCTCCATCTACAACTGCATGGTCAACATCTCCTTTTAAAGGAAATTCTCCTAAAAGAAGCATGTTTTTAGCAAAAAGAGCAAGTGTTGTCATAAATAAAATTAAAATTATTTTTTTCATCTATTTCTCCAAAAATATTTTCTCAAGTTTCTCTGTTTTTTCTAAATAATGTTTCATAATATTTTCTTGTAATTTTAATGCAAATTTTGGTGAATTTTCTTTCAGTTTAACATATCGTTCTTTAGTTAAATAAAAATACTGACTTTTTTGTTCTGATTTAACAGTCAATCTATGTTTAGAATTAGTAATTAAAGATAATACAGAAAAAATTATTCCTGCTGTAAAATATTTTTTTACTCCATTATAGCTAGTTGATAGTTTTCCACCTAAAACAATATATAGCCCCTTAGATATTTCACCTTCACTAAACAATAATTCATCAGCATCAATTAGTTTTCTTTCACCAAGTTTAAATATTGCCTTTACTTGCTTTTCACTAAAATCTGAAAATAAATCTAGATTTTCAAAAAGATTACTCATTTTTATAGTCCTCAATTAAGTCAAAATAATTTTGAGCAGATTTATAAAATTGTTCTTTCACTTCTTTTACTTTGGGAAATTCTTTTTTTACTACTGCAGGATTCCCAGCAACAAGAGTATATGGAGGTACAATAAATCCTTCTTTAACAACACTTCCTGCAGCAACAACTGAACACTCTCCTATTTTTGCATCGTCTAACACAACAGCACCCATACCAATCAAACTATAATCAGATATTTTACAACTATGCAAAACAGCATTATGACCTACAGTAACATAATCACCTATAACTAACTCTCCCTTTTCTGGATTAGCACTATAATGTTCCCTACTTGTAACATGTAAAATTGAACCATCTTGTATATTTGTATAATTACCTATTTTTATAGAGTTTACATCCCCTCTTATTACTGCATTAAACCAAATAGATGATTGTATACCTATTTCAACTTCACCAATAATAATTGCCGTCTCTTCAACAAATGCTGTTTTATCTATTATTGGAGCTATATTTTTATACTTTTTTAACATTACTACCTCTTAACATATAATAAACCTATCCAGTCATTAAGCTGAAATAAATCTATTAATTTTAACTTATTTGATGAAAACTTTCTAATAAATTCATCTTTCTCACTAGCTTGGACACCAGAGAGTACTAAAATATTCTTTGTTTTTTCTATTAATTCGTTTTTTATATCATATAGCACAGAAGATATTATATTTGAAACAACTAAATCATAAGTTATATTAACATCTTCAATTAAAATATCAAGCATATTCACATTTTTTAATTTATTTTTAATTATATTGTTTTTAGCTATTCTTCTTGCTTCTAAGTCTATTTCAATTAAATCAATATTTGTTAAATCACTATTCAACATTGAAGCACTCATTCCTAAAATACCCGTTCCTGCACCAACATCTAACATTGAAGATAAATTATACTTTTCTTGTAAAAATACCTTTTCAATGGTTTGTACTATTAATTTTGTTGTTTCATGAAGACCTGTTCCAAATGCCATATCTGGATTTATATCAATAACAAATTCATCATCTTTTATATCATAGGTTTCCCATTCAGGTTTAATTACAATATGTTTTGATATTTTTATTGGTTTAAAGAATTTTTTCCATTCATTTTTCCAATCTTCATTTTTATTCACTTCATAAGTAATACTTTTTATAGAATTAATTAATAATTTTTCATCTTTTATAATATTTTTTAACTCTTTTTTAAGCTCAAACAAAAAAGAATCTACATCAATAACTTTATCAAAATAAATAATTGCTTCAATGTGGTCTTTTATAGGAATATTTCCATCTTCCCACTCCATAAAAGTTTCATTATCCCTTGTTTCAACACCTGAAACACCTTTATTCCATAAAAAAATAGACAATATCTGAAAATACATATCTTGCTCTAAAGGAGCTACAGCTAAAGGTAAGTCTATTTTTATTTTTATATAATTATTATCCATATAAACCAACTAAAAGATCAGGATACTATATCATATTTGTTTTTTTTAAACAAATTCTCATAAAATAAAGATACTAAATTGACAAAATCTCAATTACATAATAGAATGGAGAGTGTATTTATTCTTTTTCGGGGGATTTTATGAAATATTTTGGATATGTACTTATATTATTTTTATCATTTTTTATATTTTCATGTAATCAAACATCGACGGGTACTAATAATGGGCAATGTTCTAAACAAAATCCTCATGGTAAATGTACTGATGATAAAACTTGTATTCTTTTTGAGTGCCATGATAATACAGAGTTATGTAGTTCAGATAACCAAAATGGTTTATGTAATATAGATTATACTTGTTATAATGGAGAATGTACTGAAGTAGGAACACTACCATGTAGTTCAGAACATCCCAAAGGTAAATGTGATACCGAGGGAAATATATGCTTTAACGGAACCTGCATAGATGAGTCTGAGTTGTGTTCTGAAACAAATCAAACAGGAAAATGTGAAGGAAATAAAGTTTGTAAACA
>JAMOQH010000130.1 GCA_027064085.1 bacterium
AACAAAAAGAACAAAAAATCTGATTTTAAAAACTATCAAGATGATAACTTGTTCATGGAAATAATGAATATTCTTTTAAAGGATAAATTAACGGAAGAAGAAATTAAATATATTACTAAGGAAGATGAATTAAAAGAAGCATATTTAAAATATACTTCTGTTCTTATTGAAAAGGAAAAAAAGGTTATTGAAACTTCAAAAAAACTTAAAAAACTTTCAGGAGAAGTAGAAACTCTTTCTAAAAAAGCAAAAGAGGAAGCTAAAAAAGCAAAAGAAGCAAAAAGAAAAGAAGAAGAAGCAAAAAAACAAGCTAAAAAGGAAAGAAAAGAAAAGGAGTTAATGATAGAAAATATGTTAAATTCAGGTTTATCAGTTAAAGATATTAGTAAATTTACAGGATTAACTCCAGAGGAAATAAGGAACATTAAAAAATAATAAATTAATACCAATAAAGTTGTTATAGTCTTTGGTAATTTAATCTGTTATGAGGTAGTATGAATTATAGAATCACAATATCTTGCATAATCCTAAATATGGGTTATAATGTCTTAAAGGTTTTATTTAAAGATTAAAGGGAACTGAAATGTTAGTTGATTTACAAAATATTTATAATAAATTTGCTTCAACTTATGAAGAAAATAGAGTAGTATTTGACATGACTGAAATCATAAATGATTTTTATAATAATTTATTTTTTAAAGAAGGGGAACTTTTAGATTTAGCTTGTGGGGCAGGTGAGCCTTTTGCTAAATTTTTTATTGATAATAATTGGCAAGTAACTGGAGTTGATTTTTCTAAAAAAATGCTTGAAATGGCCAATAAATTTGTTCCTAAAATGCAAACTATGTATAATGATGTTACAAAAGTTGAATTTAAAAGTAATAAATTTAATGCAATTACTATGATTTATAGTTTGTTCCATTTAAAAAATGAAGAACAATTTAAACTATTAAATAAAATATATAATTGGCTTATTCCAAATGGAAGTATTTTATTCACTTATGCAACAAAAGAATATACTGGTTTTGATGAATTTGAAGATTATAAAGAGTTTTTAGGAGAAAATCTATTTTACGCCCATAAAACTCCTAAATCTTTAGAAAAAGAACTTAAACATATTGGTTTTAAAAATATTTCTTTTATTTATAGAAATATAGCTGGTGAAACTTTCTTATGGGTTACAGCCCAAAAATAATTTTTTATAAAAAATGAACAAATAAGTAAGAAAAAAGGGTTTAAATTCTAGTACTGCTTCAACCTGTTCATCAGCAGTTTTACGCAGAAAAAAGTAAAGCAATGCTTTCTTTTTCATTAAAAATTAAAATAATCTTGAAATAATAAACGATTAATGTTAAATTCCTATTGTTTTAATATGTTTTGAGGTAAATATGAAAAAAATGCTTAGTTTTTTAGCTCTTAGTATTATGGTAATGGTATCATGTAATGCTAATACTGAAAGTAAAGAAAATAATGGAACCGAAAGTAAGAAAACTATTAATAATAGGCCTAAATCTAAACTTTCTGGTGAAATATTAGAAGTTTTAGATGTAGATAAATACACCTACATTAGAATTAAAAATTCTGAAAATAAAGAGATATGGATTGCTGGGCCTAAAGAGAATGTTAAAGTAGGAAAAAAGGTATTTATTCGTTCTGGAATGTTAATGAAAGACTTTGTTTCTAAAACTTTAAATAAGACTTTTAAAGAGATATATTTTGTAGGTAGTTTAACTGGAAAGAGTAAAGGTGGATTTCATGGTTCTATGCATGGGGGTAGTGAAGGTAAGGGAAGTTATCATTCAAAGCCTGCTAATGGGATAAACAAAAGACTAGAAGCCGAAATAGAAAAGAAATATAATATTAAAAAAATAGAAAAAGTTGAAGGTGGATATTCTGTTGAAGAAATTTATGCTAAAATGAAAGAATTAAATGGTAAAAAAGTAAAAATCAAAGGTCAGATTGTTAAATTTTCTCCTAAAATTATGAAAAGAAATTGGGTACACTTAAGAGATGGAAGTGGAACTAACAAAAGTAATGATTTAACAATTACTACTAATGCAGAAGTTAAAGAAGGTGATGTTGTTACTTTTGAGGGAACTCTAGCAGTTGATAAAGATTTTGGTTATGGCTATAAATATAAGGTAATACTTGAAAATAGCTCCTTAAAATAGTCTGTAAATAATAAAAAATCTCACAATAAAATCTTATATAAAAATTGTAATTGCTATTTAATTGTTGTATAATATTTCTTCTTTTATATTTGGAGATTTTTTGGTAAAAAAAGAAATATTATATAATACAGATATTAATATAATTGGTAGTATTCCTGATTATAGTCTTATTTTAAAAACATTAAAGTTACACTCAAAAAATAGTGATAAAATAGAAGAAATGATTATTAAAAATAATGAATTTGATTTTAGAACTGAAAAATCAAGAAAGAGATTTTTATCAGGAGTTGAGTCTGCTTTTTTAAATTTTAAAAATAAAGAACATAAAAAATTAATAAAAGCCCTTTTTAATACTGAATTAACAAGAGAAAATGAAAATATGATACTTTTTTGGCAGTTTTCAATTAATAATAAATTGTTTTTTGAAATAACAAAAGAAGTTTTTTTTAAAGAATATTATTCTGGTAAAGTTTCCTTCTCTAAAGAGTATATAATTGCTTTTATTAAAGATTTGATTTCTAAAAATGAGAATTTAAAAGGTAAATGGTCTGAAACTACAATAAATACTATTGCATCTAAATATTTAACTATCTTAAAAAAACTTGGCTTAGTTGAAGGCAGTAAAGTAAAAAAGTTTAAAAATATTTATCTTTCTGATGAAAGTTTATTGATATTTTTACAAATTATAAAAATAATAGAGCCTTTAAGTGTAAACATTTTAAAAAGTATGTATTTAGAATTTTCTTTTGTTTCTAAAGAAAATTTATTTTTTAGAATAAAGACTTTTGCTAAAAAAGGCTTAGTTAATATGAATTTTGATGGAAAAATTTTAAAAATAGAGTTTTTAGGTGGTTTTTAGGAGATATAATGTCTTATGAAATGGAATATATAAGGAAATTCAAAGAATTAGAAAGTTCTTTGAATGATATTACAAGGCTTTCATTAAGTGCTAATGGAGGAAAAGCTATAATATTTTCATTTTCACCAAAAGATGAGAATAACTATATAAGAGAAGTAAAGAAAAGATATAGTGAAAGGGCTATTTTTATAGATTTAAGTAAAATTTTTGTTAATTATATAGATAGCATTGGAATAGATAATTTTAAAGACCTTTATAAAGATTTTATTGATACTCCTCATATAATTTTCAAAGATGAAACTGATAGTAATAAAGATTTTTTTGATATGATAATTGAAGAAATAAAAGATGCAGATAATTTAGGTAAGTTACCGATATTGTTAAGAACGGGTGTTTTATATGGTACAGGTATAGAAAATCAAAATATTTTAGAGCATGATACTGTAATGAAACTAAAACAAGCATTGATTTTATTTTATCCATCAAAAATAGAAAATAATGATTTGTTATTTTTAAATTTTAAAACTGCTTCTAGGTATAGAGCGTTATTAATTAATTAATAGAGGAAGTAATGACAAGTATAAAAGATATATTAAAGATAAATTTAGATGAAGATATTAAATCTGTAATAGATTTAGAAGACTATAAAGAAATTGAAATTCAAAAAGAAATTGAAAGTTATATTATAACTGAAAATATAGCAAAATATTTTTCAGTATTTTTGGATAAATTTACTTCTAATATATCAGAAACTGGAGTTTGGGTCTCTGGATTTTATGGCTCTGGTAAATCATATTTTGGTAAAATGTTAGGATATTTATTAGATAATCCTAGCATCAATGGAACAGATGTAATTACTCGTTTTATTACTCGTTTAGAGGGCTTAAATAATGCTTATTTACTTGAAAATGATATAAGAAATATTGAAAATATTAAAAATAAGGTTGTTTTATTAGATATTGCAAAGCAAAATACTAGTAATGGGCTTGCTTTTACATTGTTTTTTAATTTTTTAAAAAAACTTGGATTTAGAACTGATGTTTATGGTTATATTGAATATGATTTTTTTATTAATGGTGACTATAATCTTTTAAAAAAGAATTCTTTAGATTTATTTGGAGAAGATTGGGATAAGGCAAAAAATAACAAGCTAAATTTAGCTGGATTAATGAAAAAGCTTTATATGAAAACCTTAGATAAATCAGAAGCTGATTATGAGCAAACACTAAAAATTTACAATAACTCTATTCAGAAGTTTTCTGCAACTGATTTAAAAGATGAATTAAAAAAATATCTTGATAAATATAAAAATGAAAATATTGTTTTTATTTTTGATGAAGCAAGTGAAGCAATTTCACAAAATAAATTTTCCTTACTTGATTTAGAGGGGGTGAGTGAAGCACTCTCTAGCATAAAATCTAAAGTTTGGACTATTGCAATTGCACAACAAAAACTTGATGATGTAATTAATAATATGAATATTAATAAGAGTGATTTAATTAAAGTTACAGATAGATTTAAAACTAAAATACATTTAGAATCAACTGATGTTGATATTATTATAAAAAATAGATTATTACAAAAAAATAATGATGCTCTTGGTAAATTAAATGATTACTTTATGCAAAATAATGGCAATATTTCTGAAATAACTAATCTAAATTCAACACATCCAACTAAAACAAAAGATAATGAAGAATTTTCTACTTATTATCCTTTTCATAATTATCACTTTAAACTTTTACAGGACTTCTTGTTTTCTTCTAATGCTCTTACTGCGAATCAAATGGCTGCAAGAGGGATGATAATAACAACTTTTGATGTATTAAAAGATATTAAAAATAATGAATTATTTAATTTTACAACACTTTATGATATTTGTTCAAGAGCTCAAGTTGCTCCACCTGAAGAATTAAGTATAAAATATAGAGAATCTCTTAATATTTTAAAAGAACAAAAATTAGCAGTTAATGGTGAAAGCTTGTTAAAAGTAATACATGTTTTAAGCAATTCAGGGGTTATTGATTCAACATTAGACAATATTACTAAAGCTTATATACATGACATTAATGATTTTTATACTATAAAACCTTTAATAGAAGACTCTTTAAGTATTTTAGTTGAATCAGGTGTTTTACTGTTTTCAAACAATAAGTATAAAATAACATCTAATCAAGAAACTAAATTAATTGATGAAATGAAGAACCATGCAATTGAGCTATATACAAAAAAAAGAAACTTTACCAATTTCTTAAGAGATATTAAAATATTTAAAAATATTTCAACAATTAAAGAGGGAGAAATTTCTTATAATTTTAGGATAAAAACAGATAAAGATGATGATGAAATTGTTAAAAGTAAAAATAAATCATTAAATTTTACAGTTACTAATTTATATGATATTGGCAATATAGAGGATTTGAAAAATGAAAAAAAACAAAATCCTAAAAATAATAATATTGTTTTAATTCCAAATAATATAGATTTTATTCTTATTGATAAATTATTAACTGATATTGAAAAATATAATTATATATTAAACAAATATTCTTCTGATACAGATAAAAAAATAAAAGAAATAATAAGAGAATTTAATATAATTAAAGAAGAAAAGTTAAAGAGTTTAACAGATAGAATTGAAGATGCTTATCTTAATGGTTTCCTGATTTATAATTCAATATTAATTAAATTAAATAAAGAAAATTTCAATTTGGAGATCAATAAAATAGAAAAAAAATTAATTGATAATGTTTACACTAAAAAATTATCATCTCAATTATCAGAGAACTTGGCAACAGCGGTTATAAAACGGAAAAACAACAAAGATTTGTCTAAACTATTTGAAAAATTCTCGTTTTTCGATGATTCAGGCAGGTTTATAGGGGATAATTTAAGTATTGTAGAAGAAATAAGAGATGAAATAAAAAATGGTTTTGTTTCAGGAAAAGATTTAGAAGAGAAATTTAGTGAAGCTCCTTGGGGTTATAGTTATGGTTCTATTGTAACTGTTTTAGCTGTTTTATTTAGAGCTGGAAGGCTTGAAGTTAAGTATAATGACTTTAAATATCAAGATTATAGAAAGGAGCAGGTTTATAAAGTTTTTGATGTATCAAGAGAGTTTAAAAAAGCAAGTTTTAAATATATTAGTAAAGTTTTATCTGCAAGTAAAAAAACAGAACTTGTTGAAGCATTGCAAAATTTAAAATATGATAAATATATTGGTAAGGAAATTAGTTTTAATATAAATGATATTGAACTGGTTAAATCAATCAAGGTTTTAGCTGAATTTTTTATTTTAAAAATTAATAGTATAAAAAGAACTGTGGCTAATTTTAAAATTTTATCAGAAAATATAAATAATGCTCATGATATTTTAATAAAATATGATATTATGATTAATACGGATAACTATATTGATAAAGCTGATGTTTTTTTAAGTGAATACAGTGAAATTGAGGAAAAAATTAAATATATTATTAAAGTAGAGAAATTTATTGATAAAAAAATGGAAAATTTGAATATATTTAAAACTTTTATAAATGAAGTTGATTCTGAAATAAAAAAAACAAGAAAAGAAAATGAAGAAATAAAAGAAAATTATGAAAGATTCAATGAATTATATAATGGCGATATAGTAAATAATTTTTCTGAAATAAAAGAAATTGTACAAATAATAAGAGATGAATATTTTAAAATTACAAGAAAAAAAATAATCTTAATGACAAATATTTATAGTGAAATAAAAATAAAAATAAATAATGCCCTTCATGATTTAGAAAATAATTATCCTGAAAGAGAGAATATTAATAATAAAAAGAGATTAGAAAACTTGAAAAGAGAATGTGAAGACTATATTATTCAAGAAAATGATATTAATTTTGATTATAGTATAAAATGTAAAAAATGTGGATTTACGCTATCAGAAATAATAAGTTATATTGAATTAGCATCACTTAAAGAACAAAAAATATCAGAAATTGAAAATAGTTTTATTAGTGAATCCAAATATTCGCCCTCTAATAATGAATCCCAAAAAATATATTCAAAATGGAATAAAAAGTTAGCTTCTTTGAGTGGAAGTAATTTTCATGAAGAAGCGGCTAATTATATAGGTACTCCTATAGTTATAGATGATGAAATTGAAGAGCCTATAAAAAAAGTTCAAAAAATAAAATTAACAATATATGGCAATAAAATGACTGTTAAAGAATATAGAAAATTATTGTCTTCTCAATTACAGTTATTGGCAAATAAAGATGATAATGAAGATATAGAATTAATAATAGAAGAATTGGTACTAGCGAGGGATTAATAATGAAATTAGCTGAACATGTAAATGAAATTAGAGAGTTGATTGTTGAAAAAATAGAAGTTGAATTTATGAAAGTTGGTGGATTTACCCACCCCACAAAGCCGAAGCCTCTCGACTCTGCACCCCTCCATGGAGGGGAATTAAAGATTCTAAATTTACTTGATGATTATACAAAAGAAACTGGTAGTTTAGAATTAGCAAAAGAAAAGGCTATAGATGAATTTGCTTTTACGCTTTTTAATCAAATTGCTGCTATAAAAGTAATGGAAAGCCATAATTTATTTCCTCCTATTATAACAAAAGATGAAAATAGTGGAAATCGCTCTTTGGGGCATAAAATTTGGTTGGAAAATAATCCAAATATGAAACAAGTTCAGTTTGAAGGGATAAAAGACTATATAGAATATGAATTTAATAAATTAGCTAAAGAAATTTTGCTTTTTAATAAAGATTACCCTTATAGTTTAATTCCTGATGCTGTAAATTTAAATGAAATAATAAATAGGTTTAATGAAGTTGATTACAATCTTTGGAGAGATAATGATATTTTGGGATGGCTTTATGAAAGTTATAATAATGCCAAAAAAGAAGCCTTTAAAAAAAGCAAGAAAAAAACAGAATATGATAAAGTTTCTTTGCAGTCTCAAGTTTATACACCAAGTTGGGTTGTTGAGTTTTTAGTTAATAATTCATTAGGGAAATTGTATTTAGAGATGTATCCTGATTCTGAGATAGGGGAAAAGTATAAAATAGCAAGGGATTTACCCACCCCACAAAGTCAAAGCATCTTGACTTCGCACCCCTCCACTTTTGAACAAAGTTCAAGGAGGGGAATTAAACCCACCCCACAAAGTCAAAGCATCTTGACTTCGCACCCCTCCACTTTTGAACAAAGTTCAAGGAGGGGAATTAAACCCACCCCACAAAGTCAAAGCATCTTGACTTCGCACCCCTCCACTTTTGAA
>JAMOQH010000131.1 GCA_027064085.1 bacterium
AAAGCTCCATGTGATTAATCGTTATCAATATTGATAACGATTAGTTTCTAAATGTCAAGTAATAAATTATCTCTTTCTCGTAATAATTCAATAAAATAATCACTTAAAAAATGTATCAGTGTTTTAAATAATTTATATATTCTTATCATTTAAATATCAAATTGTACTTAAAAACATATTGACACTTAAAAAAAAATGCTTATATTCTAATTTGGGTTTGCTTTGTGAGGAAAAATGAGCGAGAAAAAAGATTATTATGAAATATTAAGTGTACACAGAGACGCAAATTCTGTAGAAATAAAAAAAGCATATAGAAAAATAGCTTTGGAAAACCACCCCGATAGAAACCCTGGTAATACTGAAGCAGAAGCAAAATTCAAAGAAGCTAGTGAAGCCTATGATGTTTTATCAAATGAAGAAAAAAGAGCAACTTATGATAGATATGGTCATGAGGGCTTAAATGGCATGGGCGGAGGTGGCTTTGGTGGCTTTGATTTTGGAGATGTTGGAGATATCTTCGAGCAGTTTTTTGGTGGTGGTAACTCAAGAAGAAGTAGAACCCAACCAGGACATGATTTAAAATTCAGGCTTGAACTAACATTTCAAGAAGCTGCTTGGGGCTGTAAAAAAACAATTTCAGTAAATAAACATGAAGTTTGCCATTCTTGTAATGGTCTTGGAGTAAAAGACCCTAATAAAGACCTAAAAATATGCTCTTATTGTGGTGGAAAAGGTCAAATAAATCAAGGTGGAGGTTTTTTTGTAATTAGACAAACTTGTCCTGCTTGTCATGGTAAAGGAAAACAAGTTATAAATCCTTGTAAAGAATGTAGAGGTGAAGGTTTAACAACAATAAAAAAAGATGTTGAAATTACTATTCCTGCTGGAATAGATGATAGTAATAGATTAAAAGTAAGTGGTGAAGGAGAACCAAGTATGGATGGTGGTGAAAATGGAGATTTATATATCTTTGTTTCAGTTAAACCACATCCTCACTATGAAAGAGAAGATTATGATCTATATGGTACTTATGAGATATCATACCTTGATGCAATTATTGGAACCAAACTTTCTCTAGACGGCATTAAAAAAGATGAAAAGATTGAATTAAATATTCCTGCAGGAACTCAAACTGATACAATACTAAAATTTCGTAACAAAGGAATTCAAAACTTATATAACAAGAATAGAGGAACTTTACATATTAAAATTGTAGTAAAAGTTCCTAAGAAAATATCCAAAAAAGAAAGAGAACTACTCCTTGAACTTAAGAAAATTCAAGAAGATAATAAGAATAGTAAAGAAAATTCATTTTTTAATAAATTCAAAAAAATATTTAATTAAATACAACATTATCAAAAAGATTGACAATTTAGTAAAAAAAAATTAGAATATAGTGTTTTTTAGGAGGTGTATGAATATTAATTGTCCTCAATGTGGTAAAGAATATGAAATTGATGATGCTAAAATTCCAAAAGGTGGTGCAAAAGTAAAGTGTTCTCAATGCGAAACAATGATAGATATTGATTTTCCCGTAGTTCCTGCCCCTGATTGGTATATTACAACTGATGGTGAAAATATTTATGAAGCAACAACTGAAGAAGTTACAGATTGGATACAAGAAAATAGATTACTAAGAGAACATAAAATATCTAAAGATAATAAAAATTGGACCACTCTTGAAGAAAATCCTAAATTTTTAGTGATTTTTGAAGATAAAGAAAAAGAAGAATCTATTGCTGAAGAACCAACAGAAGAAAACAGTAGTCAAGAAGAACCAATTGTTAAAGCTTATAAAAAAATAGACTATACTGATTATGATGATAGCATTATTGAATCATCTGATACTTATAAACCTAAAAAAAGCCACTTTTTTATTTGGTTTATTCTATTTTTAATTATGGGAGCAGGAATATTTGCTCTTATAAAGCCTAAACTTGTAAAAAGTTGGTTTATGAAAATGAATTCTAAAACTAATACAGATACTAGCTATAATGAAGCAGTGAAGTTGTCAAAACAATATAATCTCCAAAATAAAGATAAAATCATATATCTTTTTGATAATGCTTTGAAAAAAAATCCAAAAGACATTAAACCTTTAACCGGTAAAGCACTTTATATTACTCATCTTATTTACCTAGAAAAATTAAATATAGAGTTTAGAACAAAATTATTTAAAAAGTTAGAAATTCTTTCAAAACAAAATAATAATGAAATTATTAATAAGATATTATTGAACAACAATAAAAAACTCTTAAAATCTAAAAGAACATTAAAAGACTTAAATACATTATTAACTCAAGAATATAAAAACAAATTAAAAGAAATTGAAAAAACTAAAAACAATTATACTACATCTATAGTAATGGGATTATTAAGTTATTTTGATACCAATAAAAACGCGTTATCAATACATCTTTCAAATGCTAAAAAATTAGATTTAGATAATCCAGAAACCTCATTATTAAAATTATTATATTTGAAATTAAAAAAAGATAACAGTTACTTAGTTGTTTTAGATGAGTCAACAACAAAATATGCAAATTCAATTCCTTTAAATATATTAAATGCTTTCGAATTACTTAACCAAGATAAGTTTGGAGAAGCTAAATCTAGTTTTAAAGGAATAAAAGGCCTTACTCCAGATAATAAATTAGTATTAGAATATATTTTATTACTAAATAACTTGATAAAAAATAAAGATTTATTAGTAGTGGCTAAAACTTCTGAAGAAAAAAATAGTAAAGATAAGCTCAAAGATACTCCTCTTAAAAAAGAAGAGAATAAAGTAGACAAAAATAATGCAAAAATATCAACAAACAATAATCCCAAAGAAATTAAAAAAGAAGTTAAAAAAGCAGTCAAAAAACTAAGTCCATCAAGAGCAACAGAAATAGGTTGGGAATTAATAGATGCAAATAAACTTTCATCAGCTATTAAAAAATTTAAATATGCAATATCAGTTAATCCTAACTACGCAGAGGCATATCAAGGTCTTGGTGAAGTTTATAGAATAAGAAAAGATAATGAAAATGCAATAAAATACTTTAAAATATTTTTAGCAAAAGACCCTCATAACTCAGAAGCAGGACTAGTTAAAAGACAAATTAAAAAATTAAGTAGTGATAAATAATGAAAAATAAAAAATTTAAATTAATTAAAGAAGATAAAATCTTTAATATAGGATATGCTAAATTTTATAACTTACTAAAAAATAATTTAAACATAATTTTATTAGAAAATAAAATTGCTCCTTTAGTAAGTTTTCAAATTTGGTATGATGTTGGTTCTGGTGATGAAATCAATGATATTAAAACAGGTCAAGCTCATTTTTTAGAACACATGATGTTTAGAGGAACTAAGAAACATCCTCAAGGTGTTTTTGACACCCTATTAGATTCAGCAGGGGGCAGTGGAAGCAATGCATTTACAAGTATGGATTTCACCGCATATACAGTTGATTTACCATCAAATGAATTAGAATTAATCATTAAACTAGAATCTGATAGAATGAAAAACCTAAATATAAACTCAGAAAACTTAAATCTTGAAAGAGGTGCTATTTTAAATGAACGCTCCTTAAGAGTTGATGATGATCCTAATGGTTATTCTTGGGAGTTACTCTTAAATTCCATTTACCGAGGAACATCTTATCAACACGATACAATTGGTAGTATCAGTGATATAGAAAACATCTCAGTAGAAGATTGTAACAATTTTTACTCTAAATATTACTCTCCAAATAATGCAACTATTGTTATTACTGGTGATTTTAATGAAAATAAAACTTTAGATTTAATAGATAAATATTTCTCTCCAATTGAAAAGTCAAATATTGTTAAAAATAAATTTGATTCATTTGATATTGCACCAAATAATAAAGTAATCAATAAAGAATTTAATATTCTTTTTGATAAATTTTTAATTGGATATCAAGCAACAAGCTTTACCCATACTGATTTTTTTAAACTAAAGCTACTCTCCATTATGTTAACCGATACTAAAACAGCATTTCTAAAAAAAGAATATATAGATACAGATAAACTAGTTAGCATTAATACAGATATTTTATACTTAAAAAATCCATCTATTTTTATTATAGATGGTACACTAAAAACTATCAACAAATCAGACTTTTTAGAAGATTTAGACTACAAATTAAATAATTTCATAAAAAATCTTTCAAAAAATGACTTATTAATAGCAAAAAATAAATTTAAAATTGATTTGACAGTATCATTTTCAAATAATTATAAAATATCATCCCTATTTGGAGAATCAATAAGTTTGACTAGCTTGCCTTTTTATATATACGATAAGTTAAATGAAATAGAAACTATCACAATTAGTGACATAAAAACAGTATTTCAAAAATATATACAAGCTAAAAATAGAGTAACTATCCTACTTTCAAAGAGAAACAATGACAAAATATAACTGGCAATCAAATATAACAGAAGAAGCACTAGAAAATAAAAGTATTTTATATAAAATAGAAGACAATTCTATTCCTATCATTTATTTTAAACTCATAATTGAAGATGGTGCCTTAACAGAAGATGAGTCAGAACTTGGAATAACTTCACTACTTGTTCAAATGTTATTAAATGGTAATAAAAATTTTCCACAAGAAAAGGTTAATATCGAATTAGATAAACTAGGAGCATCATTAAATATTGCAAGCGGATATGATTATTTTGCTTTAATATCAAGAATGCCTGCAAATAATTTTAAAAAATTTATAAATTTTTTAAATAGTTTATTATTCTCTAATATGAATTTTGATAAAGAAAAATTTGAAATATCAAAATCTAAGGCAAAATCTTTATTACTAAGAATAAAAGAACATGATAGCTATTTATCATCTATGATATTTTCTAATATCGTATTTAAAAATAAAAACTATGGCCTTTTATCCTCTGGTAATAGTAATTCATTAGATAAATTAAAAATAGAAAATTTAAATAATAGGCTGGAATATTTAAAAAGCGCTAGACACTTCTGGCTTATTGGAGGTGATTACAATAATAATGACATATTAAAATTAAAAGAATTTACAAATAAATTTAAAATTAAAAATAATAAGTCAAGTAAAAATATTAAAACCTATAACCCTAAAGGATTTGAATTATATTATTATCAAAAAGATAATAAAAATAAAGTAAATACCATAATTGGAGCGTCTTCAATACCTTTAAAAAATAAAGACATCAGCTCTATCTTAATATTTAACAAATATTTTGGTTCTGATTTCACCTCTATTTTAGCCCAAGAAATAAGAGAAAAAAATGGCTGGTCATATTACGCTAATAGTGAATTTTCATTATATAAATATGCGACTCTATTTAATATGGAATATGCTCCGAATATAGAAAATTTATTAAAATCATTTAAATATTTTAAAAAATTATTTACAGATAATATTAATAAACAAATAGATAAAGAACATCTTGAATTTACTAAAAATAAAATAATAAATTCATATAATTTTAAATTTTCAACAACAGTAAAAAAACTATCTCTTTTATCAGACTTAAAATTATATGAATATCCTAATAATTTTTTTGAAACATATCAATCAGATACTCTAAACATCAATAAAGATATTTTAGGACAAAGAATTAAAAAAATTATAAATCCCAATAACCAAATAGTTGTAATGGTTGGAGATGTAAATAAAAAAATTGAAGAATTAAAAAATAGTAATATTTTTAGTAGTATCACTAAATTAGAAAACTTAGACTACTTAAGTTAATATGTATCAAAATTATAAAATTGCAGTAGTTATACCTACTTACAATGAAGAAAAACTAATAAACTCAACAATCAAAGATATACCTAATTTTGTAGATAGAATTATTGTTATTAATGATTCAAGTACGGATAATACGAATATAATACTTGCTGAAATAAAAAAAAATAATTTAACAATAATAAATCATAAAAAGAATAAAGGCGTTGGTGCAAGTATTGCAACTGGATACAAATATTCATTAAAACAGAACTTTGATTACACTGTTGTTATGGCCGCAGATGGCCAAATGCTTGCTACAGAATTAGCACCAATGCTTAACTGTATCATCAATAATAATTTAGATTATGTAAAAGGAAATAGATTTTTAAAGCCATGGACATTGGTATCAATGCCTATAATAAGAATAATAGGATCTATTGCACTTAATTTTATGACTAAAATTGCCACCGGTTATTATCATATTGGAGACCCACAATCAGGATATACAATAATTTCATTAAATACTTTAAAAAAACTAAATTTAAATAAAATTTACCCACAATATGGTTATCCAAACGATTTACTAGGTAAATTATCTATGATAAATGCAAAAGTTAAAGATTTTCCTATTTCAGCTATATATAATGAAGAAAGAAGTGACCTAAAACCAATAAAAATTATCCTTCCATATACTAAACTCTTAATTAAAATCTATAAAGAAAGGAGAAAACAATGATAGACTTATCAAAAAATATTCCTAATATTTTTATACTTGGAGCAGGATTAGGAACTCGATTAAGACCATTAACAAATAATACTCCTAAACCACTTATTAAATTATTAAACAAAGAAATTATAAATTATAATTTTGAATTGTTTTACAACAAGGGCTATAAAGATTTCATAGTGAATATTGCCTATAAAAAGGAAAAATTTTTAGATTTTATTCCTATTTTACCGGTAAATATTAAATTTAGTATAGAAGATTCTCCTCTTGGTACTGGAGGTGGAGTAAAAAATGCAAAAAAACTCTTTAATTTAAAGAAAGATACAATAATTATGAATGGAGATATAATATACGACTTTGATATTAAAGATTTAATTAATTTTTATAATAAGCAAAACTCCCCTTTAACAACCATGGTTTTAAAGCCATCAAACAAGGGAAATGTAACAGCAAGAAATAATATAATCACCTCAATTAGAGGCCAAAAAAGTAATTATTTTAAAGAAAGTGATAAAAAATATCAATTTACAGGCTTACACATAATTTCACCTGATTTCATAAATTTAATTGATGATTTTTGCATAATTGATACATATATTAAAAATTTAAATACAAATAAACTCATAGCTTTTATTGAAGATGAAAATTTGTACTGGTCTGATATTGGGACTATAGCTTCATATAATAAAACGACTAAATATCTAAAAGAAAATTATAAACAACTAAAAATATTAAAAATCAATATTTAAAGTTGAGCTAAAATATTATCAAGCTCTTTATTGCTCATTTCATTAATTGAATCATCAAAAATAATTTCATTATCTTCATAAATATCATCTTCAATAATACTACTAATCACATTATTAGGCTGAATTTTTGACTTATTAGAAACAGCAAACATAATAACAGATAAAAATATCATTGCTGCAATTCCTAAATAAATATAAACACTTGTATTCACATTCTTCTTAGAGTAATTTTCCCAAATATTTTCAAAAACAGCATCTTTTTCATCTGTAGTTAGTTTTTTATAATTACTCATACTCCCTCTCCAAATATTTTTTTAATTTTTTTATTGCATTATGATATGTTACTTTAGCACTATTTTCACTTATACTTAATTCTTCTGCAATCTCTTTAAATTTACTTTCTTTAAATATTCTTAAATTTACAACATTCTGTTGACTATTTGATAATTTAGCAATTGCATTATTCATATCTTTTTTTAACTCTTGGGCTAAAACAACATCCTTTGAGTTACTTCCTAATTTATAATCTATTTCATCTATTGTAATATCATTTTTATTCTTTTTATAAAAATCAAAAACAACATTTCTTGCAATTGTATATAACCAAGATTTAAATATTTTTCTGTTTTTTAGCTTTTTTAAATTTTTAAAAGCTTTTAAAAATGTTATTTGCAATAAGTCTTTTCCAGAATCAGCAGGATAAATACGATTATGAATATAAAAATAAATTTGGTCACTATATCTTAAAAATAAAACACGCCCTGCCTCTTTATTATTATTTATTATTTTTTCAATAAGCTCTTCATCTGTAAGATTAAACATTAGAGTCCCACAAAGGTTCTATATATAGACTATTTTTTTGGGAAAAGGTTAATCTGAACTTGGAATAATTTGTTTATATGAAGCAATCCCTTCTGCTTCTGCTATTAAACCATCACTATCTGCACTAGATCTTATATAAAAGTATTGCCAAAAAGCCTTATCTTCTCCAATCGCAGCATTATACCCTTCTGTAATAGGTATTGGATCAATAAATTTACTTGTTATAGAAGATTTACTTGCAGCAGTATTTACATCAGTAGCAGTTGCCTCACTTACTGTTGGATCAAGAATTGCTCCAACTTGGGAAATTCTTATAATATTCCATTTATAGGTAGCAATTTCATTTCCTGTAGAAGTATCTTTTAAAGTATAGTCTGAAGCAGTTATGGCTTTACCTAATCCATCTGTGTAACCATCAGGAGAATTAAAATTAGAATCTGTTATATTAGTATTATCATTTGCAGTAAAATTAATTGCAACTGTGGTATCTGTCAATATGCCTGCTCTTGAGAAATTATCTTCTATACTAGTATCAGTTATTGTAGGCCTAACAACAATAAATAATTCATCTCCATTACCTGCATTTAAAGGGATTGCATTTGGTTTATAATGCAAAGACAGCCAGTTTTTGGCTTCCATTACTCCTAAATTAGCAAGTTGCTGGGCTTGAGCAGATATTTTCTCATTACCAGTAATCATAATATCAGTTTTAGGAGACTGCATGCCAATTACAGACAAAACAGTTACTACCATCAAAAAAAGCAATGAAGTTATTAAAACAGCACCTTCTTCATCTCCTCTAAGCTTATTAATAAAAAAATTATTCATAATATCCTCTATTGAAAAGTTTTATTTATAAAAAATACTCTTGCAACAATTTCACTTCCTTCTAATTTCGTATTACTTTCCGTTATTTCATTTTCTTTAGTTTCTGCTTGAAGAGTAACCTGAATACTATCTATTTTATCTTTATCTGAAGGCGCACTATTACAAGTTGTTCCTCCTGCAACAGGATCAGTGTAGCAAGCTTTTATTTCAAACTTTTTTATATTATCTAAAATAAACTGACATTTATTATTAGATTCAGGATCGCTAGTTACATTATTTGCACAAATATATAGCGAATTATCTCCCCCTTTAATAAAAGTTACTCTCTCCATAGTATTTGCTATTTGAGCAGGAGCATCAACCTTTCCAGTCAAGTTAGTATCTGAGGTAATTGTAAAGTAATTTGAAGCAATAGTTTCAAGACCAGTACATTTGTTATTATCATCAACAAAAGAACAATTGGAAATACTTATTCCAGCTTTTTTGATATAACCTTTCATTATATTAAGAGCAGCTCTTGTATCTTGTCCAATTTTTATTATCTTTTCTTGCCTTGAGTACAACAATTTTTGATTTTTAAAAGTTGTAAAAACTCCCCCAAAAATAACAATACCAATAAACATTGATATCATCAATTCAACTAAAGTAAATCCTTTTTTATTTTGTTCTAAAATATTCATAATAAATCCTTATTTACTTGTTATAACACCATAACTGTAAATTACATGTTTATTCATCGCACCTGTACCTAGTAAATCTGTCCATGCAACTTTTATTTCAACAAAACTAGCATGGGCAGAAGCTATACCTATTTTTTTATTAGCTAACATTGGAGCAGTATCAGCATTAACTCCACAAGTAATAGTATATTTAACTCCTTTATGAGTTATTTCTTTACTACTGCTTAAAGTAGCATCATCATCTAAAAGGCAACCTGTTTCAGTAATTACTTTATTAATTGGTCTAGACATTTGCTTTTGTAAAGCTGTTTGTGCTAAATTTTGAGCATATGTTAAATCCCCAGAAAGTTTAGTAATAACAGCAGAGGTTGTTTGTAATTTTATTACACCAGTCATTCCAGCAAGCAATATAAAAAGTGAAATCATTACCTCTATTAAAGTAAAACCCTTCATTTATCCTCCTAATTACATTTAGTTGCAGAACTATCATCTGTTGTACAAAATCTCGTTACTCCAGAAATAGATACTTGAATAATAAAATATGCAACATTCTCAGATTCTGCATCTGTTGCAGTAAATTTAAAATAAGTTGCAGAACCAATCTTCTTTATACCTTCCGAATTAAATTCAACTTCATGATTTCCATTAGAGCTAATATGTCCATTTTTGAGTTTAAAATTTTCACTCATTAAAGCTTTTAACTTAGATTTTACGAGAGTTGCTCTATCTCCAGAAACATTGGGACCATTATTACCTGCATCACAGAAAGTAAATTTATTACCACTTGGTTTAATACAAACATCAATTCTTCCAACAATAGCTAAACTTCTTGCTAGTTTTATGGCATTTAATGCTCTTGTTGAAACAGCTTTTAAATCATTCTTTCTTTTAAAATAAGAACTAGAATTTGATGTTACAGATGCCATAATACCAATTACAGCGAGAACAACCATAAGTTCAATTAATGTAAATCCTCTTTTCATCATACTCCTCCATAATACTTTACTACATAGCAATATTTATTCCTAAATTATTTGAATATAAAATAAATAATATAAAATATTAAGTGATTTTAGTTATAATGTGTGTAATTAATTACCTATCTTCATGAAATTAAACCACCAATTCAGAATTTTTTCTCCCCAAAATAGGTATTCCAAACTCCCTATTATCAGAAATGGAATAAAAGGAAGTGCCGCTTTATCTTTTATAGGGTCATCATCAGTAACATCGTCATAAGGGACAGTTTGTTTCTTGCCTATAAGTATCATTGTAATTCCAATTAAAGATGCTTGAAATACAGAAAAGAATAAACTAGTAATGGCCCCTTTTGCACCTAAATATATTCCAATTATAGAAAGAACATATGCGTCACCCCAACCAAGAGCATCAATATTTCTTATTAATTTATATAGTATTATTATTATTGCAATTGTAGCAAAGCCAACTAAGCCCCCAATTAATGAAGTAAAAATATCTATATAAAAAATATAATTTAAGAAATAACTGATTGCAGGCACTAATAAACCAACTATAGCTAATAATATTAAAATTGAATCTGGAACCATCCAATGTTTTAAATCAATAAATGCTAACGCAATCATTCCAAAAACAAATACAAAGTAGTATAAGTATTCTATAGTAAAATCAAATTCTAAATAAAGAGCTAAGCCCATTACACTGCCAATAAATTCTACAATTGGGTACTCTATAGAAATATGTGTTTTACAATTACGACACTTTCCTCTAAGAATTAAATAACTTATTATAGGAATATTATCGTATGGTTTTATTTGATTTTTACAGACCGGGCATCTACTTGGAGGATAAACTACTGATAAGCCCTCTGGAACTCTAGAAATAACAACATTTAAAAAACTACCCCAAGCTCCACCAAATAAAATAGAAGCAATAATCAATAATAAATTATATTCCATATTCATCTACTTTAAGTATAAAACAAGTGCTACAATAGCAATAACGACAAAAACAAGTAAAAGTAATATTATTAATAAATTACTTGAATTAGACTTACCTACTGGTTTATCAAATTGTATTGATGCAGATTGCTTTAATTCATCCTCTTCTGTAAAAATATTTAGAGGCTTATCGGCATCTATCAATTCTATATTACTTGCAATAATATCTTTTACATTATCGCCTTCTTGAATTGTTTTAATTTTAAATAATGCATTCATAATTAATTGATCAATCATATCTTCTTTATTCTGTTTTACTTTATCAATTTCTTTCTTGTAGGTAAAAGCCTGAATTAAAGATTGTGAAACATCATGGGTAATAACTTTTAAGTTATTTTTAAAAATATATATAGCCAAATCATTTTGAAATTCTAATGCTGTTTGATATCTATTTTTAGCATTTGGAGCAAGAGCTTTTTTTAATATAACTTCTAATTCAGGTTGAACATTAGGGTTAATCTCTCTAATGGATTTGATATCAGCCTTTTGAACAATATCAAGAGTTTCCCTAGTTGCTTTATTAGAATAAAGTTTTTTATTAGAGAGTAATTCATATAGCAATATTCCTGTTGCAAAAATATCCGTTCTTTGATCAACTGTTTCCCCTTTAGCTTGCTCGGGAGACATATAATCAATTTTTCCTTTTAAGCTATTTGGACTTGTTTTTTCAAGTTGAGTAGTTGCTTTCGCAAGACCAAAATCAGTAATTTTAACATGTCCATCTGATGTCATAATTATGTTTGGAGGTGAAATATCTCTATGAACAACATTTAACGGTTGATTATCATTATCTTTTCTTGTATGAGCATAGTATAACCCCTCTAAAGTTTGCATTATAATAAATACTGAATGATGTATAGGTATCTGATAACCTTTTTTCCTTACTCCTTTCATTATTAATTCAAGATTTGCACCATCTACATATTCCATAACAATAAAAAAGCTATCATTATTATCTATTCCTGTTCCTAAATCAAAAACCTGAACAATATTATTATGATTAAGCCTTGCCCATAATCTTGCTTCATCTAGAAACATTTTTACAAATGTTTCTTTGTTTTCATCATCATTGGTTAGATTAGGCAAAATTCTCTTTATTGCTACAAATTTAGAAAACCCCTCTGCTGCTTCAGCTGTGGCCAAGAAAACTTCAGCAAAACCACCTGCTGCAAGTTTTTTAATAATTTTATAATCCACTGAGTATACTCCTATTTAGTATTTAGGGGTAGCTTTAAGGGCAGCTTTTCCATTTTTATTATAAACAGTAAATTCAACTTTTTTACATTTATTAGATGTTATTAATTTCTTTTCAGTATCTTTTAATTTTTTAATAAATGCACTTTCTGTTAATGAATTAGTAGGTTCTCCTAATTCTATTTTCATTTCATAAAATTTATTAAAAACAGATTTGAACTCATTCTCTCTGTTATTTTCTATAAAATTCTGACTTTCTCTTAATAATTCTTCAGGAACGGATGCAATTACTGTTTCTGCTCCTTTTGAACTATCATCATCATCTGCAAAATCTGAAAAATTTGAAGGAGTAAAATCTTTATTCTCTTCTTCAACCTTAGGCTTCATATTTTCTAATTCAGCCAAATCAAATGAAGATGCAACAATAGTTTTTTTATCTTCACCATCAAATTCATCAGGATTTGGTAAAGAAGGCTCAAAAGCTTCCATTTTATCAGATTCTAATTTATTTTCTTGCTCAAAAGGTAATTCTTCAACTTCTTTTTTAGTTTCTACAGGTGATTCAACCTCCTGTATTTCAGAATTATAATCATTGTTATCTTGCCCTTGTATAGACTCAGTTCCTCCAATTCCTTTAATATATTCAGCAATACTTCTAGATACTCTATCAAGCTTTGGTAAGTCTTTATCTGGCATACCATTTTTTAAAAAACTTAATAGTCTATTTACTTTCGAAGAAGATTCAATACTTGAAAATAATAAGCCTAGAATCATTAAAACTAAAGTTGTAGAAACAATAATAATAATAGGCAAACTCTTAAAATTAATTTTACTAAAATCAGGAATGAATATAGCCTGAAGATTGATTTCAGTAGCACTACCTAAAAAGGATAGAGAAATCATCACTAACAGTATAGATAATAAAATTATTATAATTTTTGACAACATAATACCCCAAAAAAATTAGTTAATTATATTTATAAATAGTATAAATGTCAAATTTTCTTTTATCTAAATACTCTTTTCTTATTTTTTAAAATTTAAAAGATTAAAAAATAACTTGATTTTTATATAATTAAATAATATTTTGTATATAACATAGGTTGTTGAGGTATAGTGGATTTAATTTTTTTCAATTTTTTATCTGGAAAGAAAGAAAAAAGTACAGATCAAAAAAATAAATTTTTTGTTCCTATTGATAATAAAACATTTATTATTGAATTATTAGAACAAATTTTAAAATCTAGAAAATCGATTACGATATTTGTAGGTAACTCTAAAAAAGTATTTAAGTCATTTATATCAAAAATTGATACAAATGATAATAAATCATTTATTATAACAGAGTACATATCTTTTTTAAATTTATACAAATCAAGATTTGAATCAGAAAGTATAATTTTTGTGTTTAACTATAACAATATTTACTATGGTTTTAACACAAAGTTTATTAGCTTTATAAATAAAAATCAATTAAAGGTAGATGTTCCAAAATTATTTTACAAACTACAAAGAAGAGAATTTGTTAGAGTTAAGCAATCAATTACCATGCCAATAAAAATAAAAGTAGCCCCTTACTATAAAAATGATTTAAAAGACCATTTCATAGATTTTATTAAATTTTGGAATGAAGAAAAATCTACGATATTACCTACAGTAGTGGATATATCAGAAGGAGGAGTTAGTTTTATTATTTATAGTAATACAATAGGACTTGATTCTTATAATTTCCCCATTTTTAGAATGATATTAAAAATATTTGATAAAGATATTTCAGTAATAGCTAGAGTCGCATCTATTTTACCACTATCGAATAAAGATAAAAAATACAGATATAGAATTGGATTTTCATTTAGAAACATTTCAAATCCTGACCGCTCTGTAATAAAAGAATACATAATGGAACGACAATCAGAAATACTAAAAAACCGTAAAAGGAATTTATAAGGATACCATGTCTCTATTTAAAATAGCTTTCTTTAACATAAAAAGAAATAAAAAAAACTTTTTTCTATCAAGCTTTGGAATAATTATTGGAGTTATGATTTTTATATTTTTTTCTGCATTATCCCAAGGAATGAAAGAAATTGTAAATAATAAAATATTTGATACTTCTGCAAACTTTTTAACAATAAAATCTCAAGGACCATTAAACGATGCAAGTATAAGGAAAATAAAAAAATGGGCGGAAGTAAAAGATATTTATCCTATTCAAAATATGGATGTACCATTTATGGTAGAGGGAAAAATACTTGGTAATGACTTTAGAATGGATGCAATTGCTTATGGCCTAAGCAATAAAATGATAAAAAAAGATTTAAGGAATCCAGAACTCTTTAAATATAATAAAGACAATAAATTTATTCCTGTTGTTATTTCACAGGAAGTTTTTGAAATCTATAATGGTAGCTATGCTATTAGTCATGGAATGCCAAGATTATCTCCTCTACTACTAAGCAATCATCCTTTTAAAATTGTTTTAGGAAAATCTTTTGTAAGAGGGAGGGTTGGAGATAAACCTATAAAAAGATTAAAAGCAAGAGTTGTCGGGGTATCGAAACAAGTTCCATTGGGCTTTTCTGTTCCAATAGGATATCTAAAAAAGTGGAGAACTGAATACAATGATGAGAAATCATCAAAATTATATGATAAACTTGTTATAAAAGCCAAAAACAAAGATATGCTGACAGAGTTAAAATCTAAAATAATGAAAGATAAAAATTATATTGCAGTTACAGATAATAACGAAAGAATTAACTTTTTTATATCTATTGTAATGATGCTATTTTTAGTTATATCTTTAATTATTATTGCAATTTCTGCAATAAATATTATGCAAACATTTTATTCTTCGATCAATACAAGAATAAAAGAAATTGCAGTAATGAGAGCATTAGGTGCGACTAAGAGCTATATTAAAAATATGATATTATTAGAATCATCGATTATAGGAGTTTTTGGGGGTATTTTTGGAGTAACATTTGCTCTTTTACTAAGTTATTTAATAGACTGGTTTTCTAATAATAAATTACCTGACTTTCCATACAAACCAGAAACCTACTTTTCATTTCCATTGTGGCTTATCCTTATTGCAATACCTTTTGCAATGTTTTTCTGTATACTTGGAGCCTATTTCCCTGCTAGAAAAGCAGCAAACCTTGACCCGTCTTCATCTTTGACTATGCAACAATGAAAAAGTTTTTTAATTTTCTATCAATTATAATTTATATGATTTTAATTGCGATTTTATATAAAAATTATTCTATAAGCAATAAAGACTATTATTTAAATTATACTAAAATTAATTCAATATTTATAGCAATACTTCTTTTAGTAAAAATAACACTAGATGTTCTAAGTTTTTTAAAAAAAGAAAGTAAACATATAGAAAAAATATCAATTATTTATATATTTATAATTTTAGTAATAGGAATGCTTTTTATACCAAAAGCCGAAAATGAATCAAAACTTTTAAATAAAAATTTAAAGGCAATGTTAGAATTAAATAAAATAGTGTTTTCAGGCTTTAATATAAAAGAGAATAAACTTCCAAAAGATAAGTTTTTTAAAAAATTAAACGAATTAGATTTAGGAGATACAATATATTTAAAAAAGGGTAATAAAAAGTATAAGTATAAAATAAAAGTTATATATGATGATTTTCCCAAATTAAAAGCAGAAAATTCGGCACCAGGAACATTTTTCATAGTTGTAAGTAAAAAACATAAGGACTTTTATATAACAGCAACAATCCTTGATCCAGTAAACAAAAAATTAGCTATGCTATCAATAAATGGAGAAATCATAGTTCTAAATAAAAATATAAATTTAGAAGAGATTTATAAAAGAAAACGACAAATAGAATTTACAAAAAAACTTTATATGAATCTAAAATATAAATAAATTTTACTACATTTTTAAACATTTTAATAAAATAAGCCTAAACATCTAATATGTTAAATAAGTAAATATTATTGTTATACACAAAAGATAAAACCCACGATTGTGGGTGTGAGTGGAGTAAAATCTACTTTTTCAAAGAAGCAACTAAACCAGCATAAAATGCACTAGCCTTTTCTAAATGCTCTATTTCACAATATTCATTAGGAGCATGAGCATGTCTTTCGTGGCCAGGACCAAATCCAATTACCGGAATACCTTCTCTTCCCATAATCGAAACTCCATTAGTAGAAAATGTCCATTTATCAATTTTAGGAGCAGTTTTAAATAAATTTTCATAAGCTGATTTTGCATCTTGAACAAGAGGATGACTTTCTTCAATTTTCCAAGTTGGATAATACTTTTCTGTAGGATAAACAAGGCCTGTATAAGCCGCTCTAGCATATTCATACATAGTAACTTTTGCATTATACTTTTTAGCAGAAGGTAAATTTTCAATTTCAGCAATTGCAGACTCTTTTGTTTCTCCCCAGGTTAATCTTCTATCTATAGAAATACTACAGCCATCAGCAACCGCACATTGAGAAGGAGAAGTAAAAAATATTTGACTAACAGTTAAAGTTCCCTTTCCTAAAAAATCATCATCTTTAAGTTTTGGGTTTAAATCTTCAAGTTCATTTAATATTTTAGCCATTTTATAAATAGCATTATCACCTCTTTCAGGAGCAGAACCATGAGCAGAAATACCAGAAACTTCAACTTTAATTTCCATTCTTCCTCGGTGTCCTCTATAGATATTTAAACTTGTTGGCTCTGTAGAAACAACAAATTCAGGCCTTAATTTCATTTCTTCATTAATGATATATTGCCAACAAAGGCCATCACAATCTTCTTCCATTACAGTACCGGTAACCCAAAGAGTAATACCATCAAGAAGCCCTAATTCTTTCATTATTTTTGCACCATAAACCATGCCAGCCATTCCACCACTTTGATCTGCTGTTCCACGGCCATAAACTTTAGTATCATCAATATCACCACTAAAAGGATCTCTATCCCAATTATTTAGATTTCCTGGCTCAACAGTATCAATATGAGCATCCATTGCAATAACTCTTTTACCGTTTCCTACTCTACCTAAAATATTTCCTAATCCATCAATGATGATTTCATCAAAACCAACTTTTTCCATTTCTTCTTTGATTCTTAAGACAACATCTTTCTCTTCTGCCGAAAAAGAAGGTATTTTAACCATGTCTGATAAAAATTTTGCTGTATCCATTTTGTATTTAGCAGCTAATTCATTAATTTTTTCCCATACCATAAAAAACTCCTCATAAAAACTTAGAGTAAAGCTATATCATATTTTTAATCAAAATAATATATAAAAAATTATAAATTATAATTTTTTATATTCACACTAGTGAGTTTTGGAGTTTCCTATTACGGAAACAGTACCTGCACTCACATTGTGAAAAGCGTGGTTTTCACACTAGTGAGTTTTGGAGTTTCCTATGTAAACATTACACTAGTTAAGAAATAATCACTTATGAAAATTAAAATTGAACTTGACACGACAGCCTTTGTTGTTGCTTCTCCTACTCCTCTTGCTCCTCCAGTTGTATTATAGCCATAATAAGTACCATTTAATGATATAATTGCACCAAACACAAGAGCTTTTATTAATCCACTATTTAAATCTCCTATTGTTACTATCCATTTTATTTTATCCATAAAAATACCTGGATCTATATCCATCATAACAACAGCAACTAAGTATGCTCCTATCATTCCAACAATATTAAAAAGCATTGTTAATACTGGCATCATGAGGATTGTAGAAAAAATCCTTGGTGCGACTAAATAATGAATTGGATCAACTGCCATAGTATGCAAAGCATCAATTTGCTCTGTAACCCTCATAGTTCCAATTTCTGTCGCCATTGCGCTAACAGCTCTCCCGGTAACCATTAAACCAGTTAAAACAGGGGCTAGCTCACGGGTTAAAGTTAAGGCAACAGTTGCACCAGTTAAACCTTCTGCATTAAATTGACTAAACGCATAAGCTCCCTGAAGAGCTAAAACAGCCCCAGTAAAGCTACCTGTTAAAAAAATAATAAAAATAGAACCAACTCCAACAAACTCTAATGTTTCTATATAGTTTTTAAATCTATATGGAGGTTTAAAAACTAAACTCATTGCATGAAAGAAAAATAACATCATTTTCCCAAAGTTTTCAATTAAACTTAAAAACTTTTCTCCTAATTGCTCTATTTTATTTTTTACAAACATTATTACCTGATTTTTTGAAAATACTTCATTAATTTATTCGTATTATAAATTGTTAGCTTCTTATCTTCTAGACTCAAGATATGTTTTTCTAACATCTTATTTAATGCTCTTGTTACTGACTCTCTTGTTGTTCCTACTCTTGCAGCAATATCTTTATGGGTAAAACTAAAATCTACAACAGCACCGGTAACTAACGGTACTTCATTTGAAATAAATATTTTAGTAATAAATCTTGAAATCCTGCCCAAAACATCATGAATAGATAAGCTATTAATCACATCATCAGCTTTTCTTAATCTTCCAACAAGTTCTTTTAAAATATTTATAGACATATTTGGATATTGCATCAATAAATTCATAAAGTCATTTCTTTTAATCATTATTGTTGTTGTTTTATCAGTTGTGATTATATTTGCAGACCTTGGCATTTTATCAATAATAGACATTTCTCCAAAAAAGCCACCCTTTTCTATTATATCAAGAATAACCTCTCTTCCATTTTCACTAAATAATGAAACTTTTACACTACCATCTAAAATTATAAACATTGCATCACCCATATCATTATGCCTTACAATAGTATAATTATTAGGATACTCTTTATAAATAACAATTCCCATTAATGAAGCGAGTTCATCATCTAAAAGATTTTCAAAAATAGATATTTTTTTAAAGATATCTACATATTCTGAATACTTAGCCATATTCCCTCCTAAAATCAAACACCAACTTCAATATTTGGCCAAATAATTTTATGCAACTGTATTTGTAATCTGATATTTTTCATTTTTGCGTTTAATACCCAAGCAGCTATTTTCTGAAACTCCAATTTATCGCTAATAGGAGAAAACAATATATGAGATTTAAGATTTAATTTAAATCTCTTAATTATGTCTATTGCAAAATCAAAATCTTCTTTTGAACCACATACAAATTTTACTTCATCCCAAGCCCTTAAATACTCAAAATTATTATAATCATTTCTATCTGCCATTAAAGATGATGGGGTTTTAATATCCATTATTATTTTAACTCGCTTCCAGTCTTTCTTTGCAATATTTTTTATAGATATAGCACCACTAGTTTCTATTGAGATCTGTTTTCTAATACTTACCAATTTTTTAATTAAAAATAACAGATTTTTCTGTAAAAGAGGTTCCCCACCAGTTAAACAAATATGTTCTACCTTGAATTTACTTATTTCCTTTAATATCTCTTCTAAGTTTTTTTGTTCTCCATTATGATAAGCATATTCCGTATCACAATAACTACATCTAAGGTTGCATCCTGTAAATCTAACAAATACAGTTGGAATCCCCATTGTTGTTGATTCACCTTGTATAGAATAAAATATTTCATTTACATTAAAATCCATTGTTTATATCCTCATAACTATCTTCCATTCTATTTTCAAATTTAGTAAATTCACTTTGAAATACAAGTAAAAACTCACCTATTGAACCATGCCTGTTTTTAGCAATACTTACTTCAGCAACCCCTTCTTCCATGTCTTTATCTTTATAAACTTCTCCACGATAAATAAATAAAATTTGGTCTGCATCTTGCTCAATTGCTCCCGACTCTCTTAAATCAGAAATCATAGGCCTTTTATTTGGCCTCGAATCAACTTTTCTGTTTAATTGACTTAGTACCAACATTGGTATATTTAATTCCTTAGCAAGTACTTTTAATGACCTTGAAATTGTAGATATTTCCAACTCTCTACTTGACTCACCCGTTCCCTTCATTAATTGAATATAATCAATTACAATTAAATCCAAACCCTGTTTCATTTTTAGCATTCTTGCCTTACTCGCTAACTCAGCAACAGTAATACTACCAGTATCATCAAGAAATATTTTATTTTTTATGAGATTTGTTATTCCTACCTGTAACTTATTCCATTCATCTGTATTTAATCTACCTTTTCTTAAATTTGATGAATTTAAACTAGCTTCAGCAGCAACTAACCTATTAACTAACTGCTGAATAGGCATCTCAAGTGAGAAAATAGCAACTTTATGCCCTGCTTTTGCTGCATTTGCAAGAATATTTAAAGCTAAAGATGTTTTTCCCATTGCAGGCCTAGCGGCAAGAATAATTAAGTCAGAAGGTTGCAACCCTCCGGTAACATCATCAAGTTTTTTAAAACCTGTTGTTACTCCCGTTAAAGAAGATTTATTCTTTTGCATAGTTTTCAAATTCTGAAAAAACTCTTTTAAAGCATCTTTTATTTCAACAATTTCATTTTTAGATCTTTTCATAGATAAATCAAAAATACTTTGCTGTACTTTATCCATAAATTCATCTGTGTCTTCAGGTAATCGTTGTGCCTCTTCCATCATTGATTTCATTGTTAAAATTAATCTTTTTAATTTAGATTTTTTAGAAACAATATTAATATAAGCCTGAATATTACTAGGAGATGCAATTACATCTAATAATTCCATAATATAATTTTCGGGAACATCTTGTTTTAATTTTGTATGAGAATCTAAATAATCCTCTATTGTTACCATTTCAACAGTTCTTCCTTGATCGTTGAGATCTCGAATAGCCCTCATTATAGCTCTATTTTCCTTAAAGTGAAAATCTGATTCACTTAAGTCAACAAAAACTTCACTAATTTTCTCATTTTCCATCAAAATACTATAAATAATAGATCTTTCAGCTTCAAGACTATAAGGTAGTTTATCCATACAACTCCACAAAGAGTTTTCTTATAACATAATTTTCAAAAAAAATTAAAATTTTTTTTATTTTTATAATCAATTTTGAGATTTTAGCTCAAAATAAAAAAAGAAACATGCAAAGCATGGTTACTTTTTATTCCAAAACTTTATTTTTTGCCTTTTTAGATAAGTAAATCATAAATCCCACAGCAATAATTACAATAATTAAAGATATAAACTGTGATGTTGACAAAATAATAGCAGAACCTTTTGGTAAACCTAAAAAATCAGTTAAAGAGCGAGGACTCCATTTAAATAAATGCTTTCTTATACCATCACCTCTAAATATTTCAACAATAGAACGCTCAACAGAATACAAAATTACATATAAAAGCCCTATCTGCCCATGAAACTTCTTTTTATTTCTAAATAACCATAGTATCAAAAAAATTATACTCACACCCAATGCCTCATATAACTGTGTTGGATGAATACTTAATGAATGATTTGCATGAACATCAATAACACCTTTTAAAACTTCATCATTAAAAGGAATAGAATTTTGTGGAAAACTTACTCCTAAAAAACTATTTGTCTCATGACCATAACAGCAACCTGCAGAAAAACATCCTAGCCTTCCAATAGCATGCCCCAATGGCATACCCATTGCTAAAACATCAAGCAATTTAAAAGTATTTAATTTATATTTACGAATATAGTAAACTGCCGCAGAAAATCCACCTATTAAACCACCATAAAATACAAGCCCACCTTCCCAAACTCTAAAAACAGCAAAACAATCGTTTTGAGTGCTACACATATCAATATAAGATGGTATATTTGTAATTATATACAATAACCTTGCCCCTATCATAGTCCAAATTAAAACAGGAAATGCCATTTCTATAATAATTTTAGGGTCTATTTCAGCCCTTGCTGCTTCTCTTGTTATAAGCCATATACCTGTTAAATATCCAAGAGCGGTTAATACTCCATAAGAATAAATACTTATTCCAAAAATATCAAAAAGATGATTAAACATTTTCTTCCTTATTTAAATTTTTAATTACAAATCTAGCCATAACAGATAAAATTACAACTATAATACTAATCCACTGAGAAGTACTGAAAATAAGCAAACTACCTCTATCATCACCTCTAAAAAACTCTATAATAAATCTAAAAATACTATAAAGAATCAAAAACTGTATAAACATTTGCCCATTATATTTTTTTTTCTTTCTTAACAGAAAGTATAAATATAAAAATATTATAAAATTAGCTCCTGCTGAAAATAACTGAGTAGGAATAACAGGTAGAGAATGAGTATGATTATGCATTAGTTCAGGATAAATTTCCAAATGCTTTTTAAATGCAGGAGAGCCACTAGGAAATGAGATCCCTAAAAAAGAAGAAGTGTAGTTACCAAAACAACAACCTGCCATAAAGCAACCAATTCTTCCTATTCCAACACCAAGGGCTAAAACGGGAGCCGAAATATCTAAAATTTTAAGAAAATTCATTTTTTTTCTGATTATAAATATAGTTGCCGACAAAAAACCACCAATTATTCCACCGTAAAGAACAAATCCACCCCGTCCTAAATTAAATGCAGCTAAACAAGTTTGCTCATAACACTTTCCATTAGATAAATTACATATATTCCCCAAATCCTTTGCTACACACATCGCATCAGTTTTACAACCACCAGGATAATACTTTGCCATATTTTCAACTTTAAAGGGAGCTGTGCACATATTTATATAATCATGTAAATGTCCATCAAATAAAACATGAAAAAATTTGGCACCAATAAGAGAAAATATAAATATTATAAGTGATAAGTCTAAAATTTTACTAGGGTCAACCCCTATTCTTTTAGCCTCTTTTACAGAAATATAAATTCCAATTATAAAAGCTAAAATCTCTAATGTAAAATATGAGGATATTTCAATTGGCCATGTTAACAAAAAAGGGTGCATTAACTCATTTCCTCTTTATTTTGTTTTTCAACTTCAGCATACTCCTTATGGTGTAAAATCCAATCTATTACAAGTAATCCCATACCTGTAGAAATAGCCACATCAGCAATATTAAATGTAGGCCAGTGATGAACACCTATATGCCAATCTATAAAGTCAACAACAAAGGTAACAAAAACCCTATCTATAAAGTTTCCAATCATTCCTGCAACAACAAACGAAAGAGCAAATTGTAAAATAACTTGTTCCTTTTTCAACTTTTTATAGTAGTAACCAAGTACAACAGATGCTATTATAGTAATTACAATAAAAAACGGTATCCTAAATTTAGTACCAAAGTTTCCAAACATTCCCCATGCTGCACCATGATTTATTACATAATTTAAATCAAAATAATCTTTAATAATGACAATTCTTGGTTTAGCTTTAAGAGCATTTGTTGCCCATGTTTTGGTGATTTGATCTAAAAAAATAAAAACAACTGAAATAATCACCAAAATTAAATATTTTCTTTTAATCTTCATTTATTTGCTCCATTTTTTTACTTTTATGCTCTTTAATTCCCGACAAAATAACTTCAAGACCAAGCAATGTCATTGCAATTACAAGTGATACATCAGCAATATTAAATGTAGGCCAGTGATGAACCCCGATATGCCAATCTATAAAATCAACAACTGCTCCATTTGTGAATCTATCAGATAAATTTCCACCTGCTCCACCAACAATTAACGGAAACGCAAATTGTAAAAGCTTTTGTTCATCTGTTAACTTAGTAATCATAAATAAAACTAATAATATTGCTCCAATTGTTAAAATCATAAAAAATGGAACTCTAAAACTATCATGAGTATCAGCCAAAAAACTCCAAGCGGCACCTTTGTTTTCTCTATAAATAAAGTTAAAATACCCTTTGATTACTGTAATATTATTATTTGGTTTTAGATTTTTTATTGCCCAATATTTAGTTATTTGATCTAAAAATAAAACAATAGGAACAATTATTAACAAAATTTTATATTTTTTATTCATATTACTCCCTAGTAATTAAATATTTATTAAAACAATAAATAATTAAATTTATTCACTAAACAAGAAATTAATTCTTATTTAATGTTTTACTTTTAGTTATATATCAAAGATTTAATTAATTGTCTATTTTAAAATTTGGCTTTTAATTTTGATATTAGAATTATTCTGCCCCAATGACCCATTTTTTTCTATAAAAAACAATCTATAATTATGAAAAAGTAAATATTTATAATAAATACTTATCTTTTTTATAAAAAACTCCGAGTGATTTACAAATGTTATTTTGAGAAATGAATGCTTAATGAATTTTATATATATTTAAACAAAAAATCTAGATTAGTTTTTAAAGATGTGACTCTTGAAAAAAAATTTAGAAAAGAATATGTGCAAGATAATTTAAAACAAAATAAGTTTGCTGTATTAATAACTTTAATTTCTTATATTATTTATCTTCCACTTGGTTTTTTTATTACTCCAGATGATTTTATATATGACTTAATTTTAATGCTTGCACTACCAATAGTATCATCAGTTTTAATGCTATTCTATATTAACAAAATAAGGAATAAACATTCCCTAATTTTATTCTTTTATTCTATTACAATTACAATTCCACCAATTATTTCCATTTGCTATACAGATAAATACTACAAAATTTATTTAAATAATTATATTCTAGTAATGATAGGAATAATGGTAATTTATGGAGCATTTTTTTTAGTAACTTTTTTTTCCGTCTTACTTGTAAATATTTTTGCAATAACTACATTGGTAATAAACATCCAAAATCGGTCAGAATTCATTTATGATTTATTTTTTATAAACACAGCATTTATTGTTACTTCTATAGCTTCATACCTTATAGAAAAAAGTAAAAGAAAAATATATTCAGATAAATATAAACTGGAAGAACAAGATAAGTTTATTCTACAACAATCAAAACTTGCTCAAATGGGAGAAATGATATCTATGATTGCACATCAATGGAGGCAACCACTTGCGGCAATAAACAGTAATATATTAGGGATTAATAGCAAAATAGCAAGTAATAGATTTGATTTATCTAATGAAAGCTCACAAAAAGAATTTTTTGACTATTTAAATAAAAAACATACAAAAATAAAAGATTATACCCAAGAGCTTTCTGATATCATTGATGTTTTTAGAACCTTTTATAAACCAGATAAAGAAAAAAAGAAGATATCACTAGTTTTACCTATAGAAAACACTTTAAAAATAGTTGAAACAAGCTTAGAAGCTAGTAATATACAGGTAGTAAAAAATTTTAAAATAAAGGATAAACTTTTTATTTATCAAAACGAATTGATGCAAGTATTATCAAATATTTTTAAAAATAGTAAAGATAATTTTATTGAACAAAATATCAAAAACAGAGTTATAAATATAAAAACAGAAAAAAATGATAATAAACTTGTAATTAGAATATCAGATAATGGAGGCGGAATCCCTAAAGATATTATAAGTAAAATATTTAACCCATATTTTACAACTAAAGATGAGAAAAACGGTACGGGGATGGGCCTTTATATGTCAAAAATGATAGTAGAAAAGCACCATCTAGGAAAATTAAAAGTAAAAAATATAAAAAATGGAGTGTGTTTTAAAATAATTTTACCAAGTGGAGAAAATAATGTATAAATTTAATGAGATTTACTTATATTCTAAGGATTTAGATGTGTTATATGTTGAAGATGACAAAAATCTTTTACAAGAAACAACAGAAATATTAGAAGATTTTTTTAAAGTTATAATAACAGCAACAAACGGAGAAAAGGGAATAACCAAATTTAATGAATTTAAAAAAAACAATAATACATATCCAGATTTAATTATAACAGATATCAATATGCCTAAAATGGATGGAATCACTATGATAAAAAAAATCGTGGAAATAAATCCTGAACAATCAATAATTGTAATTTCAGCCTATAATGATAGCGATAAACTAATTAAATTAATACATTTAGGCATATCCAACTTTATAATGAAACCAATGAATACAGAAAACATGACTAATGTATTATACAAAACATGTAAAGCAATTAGCAATCAAAAATCTAAAAACAATCACCTAATTCAACAATCTAAGTTTGCTCAGATGGGCGAAATGATTGATTTTATAGCCCATCAATGGATACAACCAATTAATGTAATAAAAATGTCAACAGATTTATTCGAACTGAATAATAATAATAAAAAAATTACTCAAAAGTATATTGATGAATATTTAAAAACACAACTTTCCCAAATAGATTTAATCTCCGAAACATTACAAGAATTTAGGAATTTTTTTAGAAAAGAGTCAGACCTTAGAATTATTTCTTATAAAGAACTAGTTGAAAAGACATTAATCTTACTAAAAGGAAAATTAAAGAATAAAGTTGATATTTTTAATTATATTACAGAAGAGGTTAAAACAAAAGTAATTATAAATGAATTTAAACATATTATCATTAACATTGTAAATAATGCACTTGAAGCATTTGAAATAAATGAAATTAAAGAAAAGAAACTTATATTTAAACTTGAAGAAATTAATGACTATATTGCCTTAAACATTATAGACAATGCCGGTGGTATTCCCCAAAAAATAATAAGTAATATATTTAATCCATATTTTACAACAAAAGAAACAGGTACAGGAGTTGGCCTTTATTTATCCAAATTAATTATTGAAAAGATAAAAGGTAAAATTCAAGTAGAAAACTTAGGAGAAGGAGCAAAATTTAGTATTTTATTACCAAAAATAAAAACTGAAGATTATTCAAAATCATAAAAAACCTTATAAGCCTGATATATTTCATGAATATCAAATTTACTTGCTAACTCCATAGGGGAATGCATTGATATTACTGCAGCGCCAGCATCTATAGTTCTAATACCATAATGAGCAAGAAACATTGCTACAGTTCCACCACCACCTTCATCTACTTTACCTAACATTCCTGTTTGCCACTTAATATTATGATTATCAAATAATTTTCTTAACTGAGCAATATACTCAGCATCAGCATCACTTGAACCACTTTTCCCCCCTGAACCAGAATATTTTGTTAAAACAATTCCATAACCGAGCTTACTAACATTATCGAGGTCATGAACAGACTTAAATAATGGATTTAATCCTGCATTTACATCAGATGACAAAGAATGACTGTTCCAAAGTACTTTTTTTAATAGGTAATCATTGTATTTATCACCAACTAGCTTATAAAGAATATCAGCCATAAAAAATTCAAGATAATTAGATCTTAAACCAGTTGAGCCGGTTGAGCCAATTTCCTCTTTGTCAACCAAATAGCAAATTGCAGTTCTTTGAGGTGTTTTATCCAAATCAAATATAGACATCATTGAAGTAAATGCACAAATTCTATCATCCTGCCCATAAGCACCAACAATAGAACGATCTATTCCAATATCACGAGCTTTTTCAGCAGGTACAAGCTCTAGTTCTGCTGATGTAAAATCCTCTTCGGTAATACCATAATCATCATTTAACTTTTTGAGTATTGTTGCCTTAAAATAAGTTTTAACCTCATTATCCTTTAATACCGTAGGTATTGAACCAACTATAATATTTAATTCCTCGCCTTTTAGCACCTCACTTGATTTCCTATCTCTTTGAACTTTTCTATCTAAATGAGGTAGCAAATCAGGAATAGTAAAAACTGGGTCGTCACTTTCTTCACCAATTACAATATTTATCTTTTTACCATTCTTTAAAATAACAACTCCATGTAAAGCTAATGCTCTAGCTCCCCACTGATATTTTTTTACTCCTCCATAGTAGTGTGTTTTAAACAATGCAAAATCACTATCTTCATATAATGGATTTTGCTTTAAATCAAGCCTTGGTGAATCAACATGTGATACAATAAAATTCACTCCGTTTAAAATATCCTCCTTACCAATAACAGCTAAAATAAGATTTTTATCTCTGTTATTATAATAGATTTTATCTCCCGTTTTTAATTCAGTTACTTCTTTTGCATCAATAAAACCATTTTCTCTAGCAAGTTTAATTGATTCAGTAACAACCTCCCTTTCAGTTTTATTTTCACTTAAAAATTTTTTATATTTCTCTGAAAATTTAAAAATTTCCTTCTTTGTTGAATCATTCACTGATTTCCAAGCATTCTCTTTTTTATAAAACATATTTCTCCCCACAGTCCCAAAAGGATAAAATAGTATATGTAAACAATAAAATCAATAAAATTTTTAGATTTCAGCTAAAAATTCAGCGTAAACCCATATTTTGTCAAAAATATGGGTTGAAGTTGCAATAAAAAATAAAAAATAACGATTTTAGTTGACAGCTATTAATTTTGCAATTAATATACCTTTGATTTATTTAATTTACTTGATGGAGAAGACTATGACTCAAGGATTTTTTAAAGTACCAACACCTTATAATGAGCCTATTAAAGCTTATGAAGCAGGAAGTAAAGACAGGGAACTTTTAAAAGAGGCATTAAACGAACTATATAACAAAACAGTAAACATTCCGTTATATATCGGTAATAAACAAATTCATAAAGAAAAAAAAGCTGTTTCGGTTATTCCTGACGAACATAAACATGTTTTAGGATATTATAGTGAAGCAAGCAAAGAAGACATACAAGATGCTATAGATGCAGCAATGAGAGCAAAGGAATCATGGGGGAATATGCCTTGGCAAGATAGAGCCGCAATATTCTTAAAAATTGCTGATTTGCTAACTACAAAATACAGATACATGGTAAATGCAGCAGCAATGCTCGATTTAAGTAAAAATGCTTATCAATCAGAAATTGATGTAATATGTGAATTAGCTGATTTTTTTAGATTTAATGTAAAATACTTAGAAGAAATTATGCAAAACCAACCTGCATCTCCAAAAGGTCAGTGGAACAGAACAGATACTCGCCCTCTTGATGGATTTGTATTTGCCGTAACTCCTTTTAATTTTGCCTCCATTGCAGGTAATTTACCAACCTCTGCCGCCATTATGGGTAATACAGTTATTTGGAAGCCAGCATCAAGTGCTGTTTATATTGCTCATTTTCTGATGAAAATATTCTTAGAAGCTGGTTTGCCTGCTGGAGTTATAAATATGGTTCCAGGCAAAGGCAGTGTAGTGGGTCCGCTTGTAATGAACAATGAAAACTTTTCTGGTGTTCATTTTACAGGTTCAACAGGAGTTTTTCAAGGAATGTGGGGAATGATAGGACAAAATATCACTAAGTATAAATCATACCCAAGAATAGTAGGTGAAACAGGAGGAAAAGATTTCTTGTTTGCTCATAATAGTGCTCAAATTGCACCACTTGTTGCAGCAACAGTAAGAGGAGCTTTTGAATATCAAGGACAAAAATGTTCTGCTCTTTCACGAGAATTTATTCCTAAATCAATATGGCCTGAATTTAAAGAATTACTACTTAAAGAAATGAATACTGTTAAAACAGGTAGTACTTTAGATTTTACCAATTTTCATAATGCAGTTATAGATAAATGGGCTTTTAAGAGCATTACAAATTATATAGATTATGCTCAAGAAAATGAAAACATAGAAATTTTACATGGTGGAACTTATGATGATAGCAAAGGTTACTTTATAGAACCTACAATTTTATTATGTAAAGACCCTAATGTAAAAACTATGCAGGAAGAAATTTTTGGTCCGGTGTTATCTATTTTCGTTTATGATGATGAAAAGCTAGATGAAGCACTAGAAATATGTGACGAAGGCTCAGAATATGCACTTACAGGAGCAGTTTTCTCACAAGACAGAGAAATGGTCATAAAAATCACAGAAAGATTAAGAGGAACAGCAGGTAACTTTTATATCAATGATAAACCAACAGGAGCTGTAGTTGGACAACAACCATTTGGTGGAGCAAGAGCAAGTGGAACTAACGATAAAGCAGGTTCTGTTCTTAATCTCCTAAGATGGGTTAGCCCTAGAACAATTAAAGAAACCTTCGTTCCTGCTGAAGATTATAGATATCCTTTTTTAGAAGAATAGAGTTTAAAAAAACTTCAACTGCCCTTGGCATTTTCCGTTTAAAAAAGTAACCAAACAAGTTTGTTTCTTTTTTATTTATGGTAACTATTGAATTATTCACAAAATTTCACTATAATATACTTATCTATAGGAGGAAATAATGCTAAATAAAATTAATTTAATAAATAAACTACCCTATTCTATTATTTTTCTCACCTTAATCATATTTAGCTCTTGTGATAATACATCAACCGGCTATAAAACTAAAGAGTGTAATAATCAATGCTTAGAAACTGGTATTTTCTGTGATAAAGATAATAGTTCTGCAGTATTCAATTGTACACAAGATAAAAATGGCTGTTTTATCAAAGAGCTCTTTCAAGAATGTGAAAATAATAAAATTTGTGTTGCTGGCACCTGTCAAATAAAAAATTGTGAATCACAATGTATTACCGAAGGTTATTTTTGTGAAAACAATAATCGATATCAATGTGGCAATTTCAATGATGACAATTGTTTAGAAAAAAAAGAGGCTTTTTGTGAAAATGGTTATAATTGCGTTATGGGAGAATGTAAAAAAGATTGCGTTCCATCAGAAGAAGTTTGTGATGGCATAGACAACAATTGTAATGGCGAAACAGACGAAGGTGTAAAAATCACTTTTTACAAAGATTCAGACAACGATGGCTTTGGGGATATTAATAACATAATTGAAACATGTTCTGCTCCTGATGGATATGTTGAAAATAATAATGACTGTAATGATACCGAACACAATACCAATCCTGATGCTCAAGAAATTTGTGATGGAATAGATAACAACTGTAATGGTAAAATTGATACTGAGGACAATACCCTTGAAGATGCACCATTAGCAGATAACCAAAATGGAATATGCAATGGAAGCAAAAAAATATGTAATAACGAATGGATAAACCCTGATTATACAACCTTAAATAGTTATGAATTAAATGATGAAAGTTGCAATAGCATTGATAATAACTGCAATGGTGAAACTGATGAAGGATATATCATTACAAATATCTCATGTGGAATAGGTGAATGCTCTAATACAGGAAGACTTGAATGCCAGAATGGCCAGGAAATTGATACTTGTACACCTAATCAACCATCAGAAGAAGTCTGTGATGGCATAGACAATAACTGTAATGGTGAAATAGACGAAGGGTTAAAAATTACTTTTTACAAAGATTCAGACAACGATGGCTTTGGGGATATTAATAACACAATTGAAGCATGTTCTCTTCCTGATGGCTATGTTGAAAATAATAATGACTGTGATGATACCGAACATAATACCAATCCTGATGCTCAAGAAATTTGTGATGGAACTGATAATAACTGCAATAGTGAAACAGACGAAAACTTCCCGGATAGTGATAATGATGGAATTGCTGATTGTGTTGACAACTGTGTTTATACGCAAAATGTCAATCAACTAGATGCAGATGATGATAATATGGGTAATGCTTGTGATTGTTACTTAGGAAATTCAAATATTGCCATTCAAGAAATATGCAATGGTATAGACGACAATTGCGATGGTCAAGTTGATGAGGGAAATGTATGTGCAACTGATAACTGTGTTGTTAGATTTCATGATAACCATAATTACATATTCTGTTCTACAAATACTATGAAAAAATCATGGAATAATGCCCGAAAATACTGTAATCAAAAAAATTATAACTTAGTTACAATAGAAACAGAAGAAGAAAACAATTGGATTAGAAGTGAAATATCAAATAATCATTGGATAGGCTTAAATGATTTAAGAGATGGCCACAAATGGGAAGCAGGTTTTGGAAGAATCTGGAATACAGACCATGATGATTGGGACGAAAAATGCTGGGAAATAAGGCATAATGATACTAAATGGCATGATAGATATTGTAGCAGTGATGTAAAAAGAAGGTTTATTTGTGAAGAAAATTTTAACTTAGGTGCAAAAAAAACCTACGCTAAATCCTGTAAAGAAATTCTTGATAATGCCATAAATAACAATCAGCCAACTCCTACTTCTGGTGTTTATTATATAAATATCGGAACTCCGGGTAACTTCAACCCCATACCTGTTATTTGTGATATGGATACAGATGGTGGAGGCTGGACACTTGTTGCTTCATGGTTTTATGACTACAACTGGACTCTTTCTTCTTATTCAACATCTAAATTTTTTGGAATGGCAACAAAGGATACTGTTTCTTCAAATTTTGGAAATATGGTAATAAATGATTTTAGAATTATAGCAACAGAAAACCTTGTATATCGTGGATTAGAAAGAAATGATGATAATGGAAATCCTCTTGGAGCAACAGGAGCAGATTGGTACTATCATTATGATACCCCTATAAAATGGAAAGAAGTATGGGCTCCTCAAGCACATAATGGAAATAATGAAAATGATTGTAGTAATGGTTGGATTTCTTCAGAAGTAGAAACATCAAGACAAGCTATAAAGAAATTTAATTACTCTAAAAATATTAAATTTAATTACATAAATAATAATCATCATTGGAACAATATTGGCGATTGGAGTACTATCTATCAAGGAGGTGAAGATAGGCCTAATACATGCGATAGAATTGCAGATTATTGGGGAGCATTAACTCAGGAAGGCATAGAATTTACTATTTACAATAATTCAAATGAAAACTATGACCCTATTGAAGACGGTACATTGGGAATACCTAGAGAAAACAACCATACTGAAATTACCGGACATGATATTAGTACATACTACAGTGCAAGAGTTGGTTATGATGATGATAATAAAAATGCCTGTTATGGAAATAATTCCCTTCATACTGCAACTTATAGTGATAACGATGAAAATATTGATAATTCTACTAAATTATGGTGGTTTGTTAGATAACTTATCTAAATATTTTACTCCATACGGCTTTAGCCTTGAAGTCTAAATAGGAAATAAGTATATATTTATTTATTTAACATAAAATTAAAAATAAGATTAATAGATTAAAATATGAGCTATCGTAATATCATAGATTGTATAAATAATGATAACTACCAATCAACAAATGGAGTTTATAGAGCTATTGATGACTAAGTAAATAAGTTTCAATGATAATGTTTTATCAAAAAAATAAAAATCCTAGCTATGCTAGGTGGAGCTTTGATTAAATATAAAAAATTATCTTTTCTGTAAAATTGTTAATTTAAAAAATAAAACTGCAATTACATATAATTCAACAAAAAGAAATACCCACTTTTGTATAGAACAAATCCCACTAATCATAACTAAATAAGCAGGCATTTTGTAATTTACAGTGATAAAATAAATATGAAACACATTTTCTATTAAATCAAAAAAAGCAATTATAAATGGTAAAATCAAAAATATAGTTCCTCTAGTTTTTACTTTTGCATGAATATAAAACCTAGAAACAACAGAAAACATTAAAAGTGAATATGAAATTAAATATAAAAAATCTAAGTAAAAATGATTATGATATTCTAATATTTGATTATTATCCCATGAATTAATTATTTTAACAAAGGTATCTTTATTAAGAGTTATTTGCATATTAATAAACTCTTTCATATTAATATCTTTTAAGATAAATGCCATTGTGCCATAAATAATGATAGTAAAAATAAAAAGTATTGTGATAGCTTTTCCGTTTCCTAATTTATTTTTAAAAATATTTAACATCACTCTCCACGCAAAGTATTTGCTTTCTTATAACATTTTTTATTATTTTGTAAAATATAAATTTTATGCTATAATTGACAAGTTCAACGATGAGGGATTATGTTTATTGAACCAAAGATATTTAGAAATACAGAATTATTATCTGGATTTTCATTTAACGACAAAGATTATAAATCACAAAATGATTTAGAAGAAGAATTAATAGGCTCAAAAACTAAAAAAATGATTTTCTTAAATCAAAACCACACTGACAAAATTGCAATTTACCCTGGAAGTGATTTAAAAAATGAATTTGATGCAATAATTACACAAAGAAAAGGATACTACTTATTTCTAAAAACAGCAGATTGTAACCCTATTTTATTTTTTAATTCAAAAGTAAAAGTTATAGGAGCAATTCATGCTGGCTGGCGAGGAATAGAACAAAAAATTATAACTAAAACAATAGAATTAGCACAAAAAAAATATCACTTAGAGCTTAAAGATACTAAATTTGTTATAGGGCCAAGCATTAGGTCTTGTTGTTATGAGGTAAAACAGGATTTAGTAGATAAATTTAGTAATTCATTTAAAAACACTGATAATTTCTTTATAAAAAGAGGAAATAAAATACATTTTGACCAAATTGAAGCAATTAAGCAGGAATTTAATAATTTAGGACTCAAAGAAGAAAATATTGAAATTATAGACCAATGCACACATTGCTCAAATCAATTCTTCAGCTATAGAAAAAATGGTACTGACCTTAGAAATATCTCTTTTATTGGTATGTCGTGATTTTTTTACTAATTTTTTTTAATTTAAATATTTCAGGATTTGGAAACAGACACATACCTTTAAATTCTGATTTTACACAATATAAAAGAGATAATCGTTTTCCGCTTACTTACAATGAAAGTATAGCTAAATTTATTAAATATTACACAGGATATGCTAAAAAATACTATGAAAAAACTATAGGAAAATCAGAAGATTATAAAAAAATAATTTTCAAAGAGTTAGACAAAGCAAATCTTCCTCATGAGTTATTTTTACTTCCCTTTATAGAAAGTGGATACAACGAAATTGCCCTTTCAAGTGCAAAAGCTCAAGGTTTGTGGCAACTAATGCCTTTTACAGCTGTTTCTTTAGGCTCTAAAGTTGATATATTCATAGATGAAAGACGAAATTACCAAAAAGCAACTCAACATGCAGTTAAATTTTTAAAAGAGCTTTATGACAAATACGATGATTGGTATCTAACTCTAGCAGCATATAATTGTGGCCCCAGTTGTGTTGACAAAAGAATTGAAGAGGGAGAAAGCAGGGATTTTTGGAAAATAAGAGATAGTTTTCCTACTGAAACTCAAAATTATGTAAGTAAATTTATTGCAGTATTAATTATTTACAAAGATTTAAATGAATTTGGATTAACTCCTATTATTAAACCAAAAGATAAAACATTTGTATTTGAATTATTTAATCCTGTACCATTAAGCTTTATTGCAAAAGCAAGCGGTTTATCAATAGACGATATAAAAAAATATAACACCGAATTAACAACTAACATAACCCCTCCGAATGTTGATATTTATAAATTAAAATTACCTATTACTGTAAAAGAAAATTTTACAAAAAATTTTGAAAAGATGAAAGATGAG
>JAMOQH010000132.1 GCA_027064085.1 bacterium
ATTTTTACTTCGGCTGTGCTGTGCTGTGCTGTGCTGTGCTGTGCTGTGCTGTGCTGTGCTGTGCTGTGCTGTGAACCATAATTTTCAAATTTCTCCATATGATAATATAAGTATTATACATAAGTTTATGTGTAACGACACCTTCTTTGTCATTCTTCCAGCCTTTTACAAAAGCAAACTCTCCACCTAAAGCAGTTTCTAGAAGATATTCTCTTCCTTTTATAATTCTGATTTATTTACCTTCTGCAACCTCAGTTCCAACTCCAGCAGGTAAATAAAAAGCATACAAAGAATAATTCAAGACTGTACTAAACAAGATATAAAAATTTAAAATCTTTTCTATTGACAGCAATACTACTTTTATGTACACTCTGCGAGTTTTAAAGATTCACTATTTTTATGGAGTATAAAATGGGAAAAAAACTTACTATTATCTTATTAAGTGTTTTAATGAGTAGCTCACTTTTTGCAGGATTTAACTGGGGTAGCAATTGTTCATCTGGTGAGGGTAACTTTGAACAAAATATTGAAAGATATGCAAAAGTTGAAGTTGGTAGAATACCTATTGGTAAAAGGAATATCAAAATTAATCTTAATAGTTTAGTTGATGCAGATATACAGTTATATGATGCTCAAACAAATGAAGCAATTATTGATTGGGAAAATGGATTAATTAATGAATCTACTGAAGTTACAAAAGAATATAGAGGACTTAGTTATAAATATAGTGGTTATAATGGGGTAAATGGAGAATTAGGAAATGAATTTGTCGAAATACTTGGTGACACAAATAGAGAACTAATTCTTTATGCTTATGGTTATAGAGCAGGTATTGCTAGTATGGAATATAGTTTTGGAGCTATCCCAACTTGTAATGAAATAGGAAATGGTGAGTTTTCACAATATATTCAAAGAAGTAGAACCGTTGTTGTTGGAGATATTCCTGTTGGAAAAACAAATATATTTATTGAATTAAAAGCTCGTCAAAATAAAGATGTTGATGTTGTTTTAGTTGACAAGTTAACTGGTGAAGAAATTATTGCATGGCCAAATGGACTTATTAATGGCCCTACAGGAAAACAGATTACTTATCATGGAATGCAAATTGAATATAGTGGATATAACGGTATAAACGGTAATTTAGGTCATGAAACTATAGCAATTACCGGTAAAGTAACCCGTGAACTTACAATGAAAGCATTTGGTTATGTCGCAGGAACAGCAGACATCACTTATTTATGGGGACATGGAGTTGGTGAAACATGTACAAGAAACGAAGGATGTGCAATGGGTTTACTATGTAAATCAGAAAACACAACTCCTAATGTTTGCCATACAAAAAACTGGTGCTTAAATGATAGTGCAGCCAATGAAAACTGTAGTAACATTCCTCATATTGCAACCCCTGGAAAATGGACTTGTCAAGAATTTCAATGTATATGGCAAAATACATGTCCTCTATATATGATTCCATTATGCCCTGAAGGAAGCCATAACGAAATGACTACAGACAGTAATGGCTGTGATAAGCCTATTTGTACACCTAATGGAGCAGATTTACATGAAATGTGTGGCGGAATTGCAAATATCCAATGCCAAGAAGGTTTATATTGCTATATTTCAAGTAGTCATCCTGATGCTAGTGGTATATGTATAGATCAATCTTTACAACAAGGTGATGAATGTAGTAATGATTCTGAATGTGAAGAAGGACTTTTATGTTCAAATTTTAATATTAACGATAAAGTTGTAGGTACAGATGTTATCCCTGCTGCCTTTTGTGAACCAGCATGGATGTTAAATGAATTTAGTAACTATAATGATGTTATTACAATTCATGCAAATGAATCAAAACAAACAAGCATTGGAGTATCTAATCTTGCAAGTGTTGGAATGAATGCATTTATTACAGTTAAACTTGACATGGGTAATAATACTCATATAGATGGCCTTACTTTTGAAGTAATTCCATATTCAGAAGGATACGATACAAGTTTTAGAGTTTCAATAATAGACCCCTCTAAGGTAACATTTGAAGATGGTGTTCTCACCATCACTAATTTACCAATAAATACTCCAGGAGATGACCAAGTTAATGGCCCATGGAGTTTAAAAATTACAAATATGAATCAACAAGGTCAAAGTGTAAGATTACAAGGCTGGAGTTTGAAATTATCAAGCCGTATGGATTAATTTCATTTTTAATAATTTTTACAATTTTATTACTACTTAATAATTACAAAATACAAGACAAAGAATAAAGATATTGTTGAAATTAATCAATATTTCCCTATAATACATTAAATAAATATATTTATTTTAATCAAAAATGATTAAAATAGAGAAAATAAACAATTTTAGGAGAAGTTTTATGAAATTAATTATTATTTTATTAGCAGTATTGCTCTTTATATCATGCAGTGATGACAATAATAGTAATCATGACAATAATAAACCAAAGGAAAAAAGTTACTCTGTAACAATAACTCCCGACCTAACCCAAATTTTACCAAACCAAATAACTAAATTTGCCCTTGTAAAAACACCAAACTGGCTTAGAGCAAAATTTTTAGATAAATTAAATTCACTTAAAGCATTAGAAGAAGATAAATACCCTACAAACCACCCTGCTCCTCCAGAAAATGTAACTAATCCTAAGAATTATTTTTCTAATCTTATCTTAGAAATTCAAGATAAAGAAATTATAGATGAAATTGTTTATCAAATTGTAATTACTCCTAATAATGAGTTAACTAGTTTTAATTTTAGAATAGAGCTATTTATAGAAAACGCTAAATCTATTTATCAAATTGCAGATGAGTTAAAATATGTTAATATTTTTGAGGGCGAAAATTATACAACTCTTAAATATAAAATAGATGATGGAACAGGTAACATTATAGATTATGAGCTACCGTATTATTACTATTATAATTATGTTCTTCCACTTGTAATTGATGATAATTCATCTTTTTATGTTACCGCAAATACAGGGGATTTTCATGAAAAAGGAGAAACTTCCCATGAAGGAAAGATGTGGAGAGATTACATTTATAATCATAAAAAAGAAGGAAGACCGTCTTTAAAAGAGTTACTTGCAGACAAAGAAGTTTTATGGAGACATAAATCTAATTTTTGGGGCCATTATGACACCGAAAGATGGACAAATGGCTATAAAGATGCTGATTTTAATTTGGATAATCAAGTTGAAAAAGTAGATGCTTTTTTAGCTGAAGCATATTCCAATCAAGGAGCAATTGGTAGTGTTATAGAATGGATGATGAAAAATATGATTTTTGGAGCAAAAGGAAAACGACCTGTTGAACCAGCAGAAATTTTTACTTGGGGCTGGGGTAACTGTGGAGAATGGGGAGATTTAACAACAGCTTCTATGAGAACTGCGTTAATTCCAACAACAGTTGTTTCAACTTCCATAGATGACCATGTTTGGAATGAATTTTTTGATGGTCAGTGGCATAATATTGAGCCATACCACCCTTTTATTGACTATCAGTATTACGATAAAGACATTGCAAGCGAACATGAAGATATCAACGGTTTTGGTTGGCAGGCCCACATGACTACAAGGGCTAGAGCCGATGGATTAATGGAAGATGTTATTGATAGATATTCTGGTTACGGAACATTAAATTTAACAGTAAAAGATAAAAATGGAAAGCCATTAGATGATTCTATTATTTTAATATATGGACAAGGAGACTTAAGAGAAGAAGGCCAATTAAGTTTAGGCTTAGTAACTTATACTGATATTTTTGGAAATGCAACTATAAATTTAGGAGACAATAGAGCTTTTTGGGGAATTGTTTACACTCCATTTGGTTCCTACCCTATTGATGATAACGAAGTTTATAAAATTATGGATAATGTAGAAATAGATAATAATTACACATGGGATATTGTAATTGATGGTGAAAAAGAAGTTTTTACACCTAAAACAACGGAGATTTCTTCAAAAGAAAATAAACTTAAATTAAATTTTAATTTAAATAATTTAACTTCTTATTCTAAGGGCTATAATATCTGGAAAGGAGATAATTTTTTAATAAAAAATAAAATTTTAGTAAATAATTTATCTATTATGGTTTTAAATGAAGAGAATTATCAAAAATTTAAAAATAATGAAAATCCAGAAACAGAAACCAAAGAAGAAATAAAAGCCCTTTATTCTTTTTCAGACACTAACCAAGGAGGATTTGATTTACCAATAACAAAAGATAAATTATATTTTGTTATTGCAAATAAAAATAATCTAAGAACATCTTTTTGGGCTAATTTAGAAGTTTCATTTAATACAAATAATCAAGAAATAAAAAAATACAATTCTGAAGTTTATATTAGTCCTAATAAATCATTTATTATTGAATTTACCACAGAAGAACTAAATTAAAAAATTAAATAACTAAAACTTATTTTATTCAAAAAGTATAAACCCACGGCAGTGAAGGAGATAATTAAAAATCAAATAATTTTTCTAAATTATTCATTACTGCACCTTTAACCTCTTCTAAAGGCACATCACTTTTACCATCGGTATAATCTATCCATTTTATTATTTCAGGTGGAATTTCATCTAAAAACCTTGATAACTCATAATGAAAAGCATTACCGTTCATGATTTTATTTTCTATCGCAGTCATTATAAGCTCTTTTTTAGCCCTTGTAATTGCAACATAACACAATCTTCTCTCTTCTTCTAAGTCTGTTCTTTTTTTAGTATCTAAAGACCTTTGATGGGGTAATATCCCCTCGTTAAAACCTAATAAAAATACATAAGGAAACTCTAAACCTTTTGACGCATGAATAGAAAGTAAAGTTACTTCATCAACCTCTTCTTCATTTTTAGCACTATCAGGCTCAAGTGCAAATTTTATTAAATATTCTTCAAGAGTAATATTAGCTTTTGTAATATACTTTACCATTCCTTCAATAAATAAAATTAAATTCCTTTTTTTAGCATTTGCAACTTTATCAGACTTGCTTTCATTATTTAGTTGCTCTACAAATTTAATTTCATCTACAAAATTATATAATTCTTTTTCACTTACTATATTATTTAAAATTTTATCATATTTTTTTATTAAATCTAAGAAAGTTTTTATTCCATCTTGAGTTTTTTTAGCAATTCCTAATTTATAAGCATCTTTTAAAGCATTAAAAAATGTTTTTTTATTATTATGAGCATATTCTGATATTTTTTGTATAGTAGTTGAACCTATTCCTCTTGTTGGATAATTGATAATTCTTTTTAAATGTATTTCATCATTTGGAAAAACAAGCATAATTAAATAACTCATAAAATCTTTTATCTCTTTACGATTATAAAAATCCAAACTTCCAACTACTTTATATGGAATTTCTCTTTCTTTTAGCTTTAATTCAACCACTCTTGATTGATGATTACTTCTATACATAATTGCAATATCTTTTGGTTTGATATCTTTTCTTAAATAAGATTGTATCTTTTCTGCAACTTTATTTGCTTCATGTTCTGGGTCTTCAAGTAAATATAATTTTATCTTTTCACCCTTTCCTAAGTTAGAAAACAAAGTTTTTTTATTTCTTACTGAGTTTTTAGCAATAACAGAATTTGCTGCATGAATTATATTTTCTGTTGAACGATAATTTTGCTGTAGTTTTACTTCTTTTGCATTTTTATATTGAGTAGCAAACTGTAAAATATTACCAACATTTGCCCCCCTAAAACCATAAATAGATTGATCATCATCTCCAACAACACAAATATTTTGATTATCATTAATAATATGATTAATAAACTGAAATTGTATATCATTAGTATCCTGATATTCATCTATCATGATATAATTAAACCTTTTTTGGTATTTCTTTTTGATATTTTCAAAATTTTCAAAAATCAAAACAGGCTTTAATAATAAGTCAGAAAAATCTACTGCTCCAAATATTCTCATATACTCTTCATAGTGTTCATATACTTTTTGAGCCAACATCATTTCTTCTGTTATATTTTCTGTTGGAAAAGTTTGTGGAGTTATTTTATTAGATTTAGCTTCTAAAATTATATATTGAATTCGCCTTACAATATAAGCTTCAACTTTATCTATTTTATACCTTTCTTTTAAAATTGTTTTAATAACTCTTTCGATATCACTATCTGCATATATTACAAAGTTTTTCTGTATTCCCAACTTTAAGCCATCTTCCCTTAATATCCTAACTCCAAGAGCATGAAAAGTAGAAACAGTTAGTTTTTTCACTGTTTCATTGCCTAAAAGTTCAGATAATCTTTCACGCATTTCTCTAGCTGCTTTATTAGTAAAAGTAACAGCTAATATTTTATTTGGATATATACCATTGTTAATCATATGAGCAATTCTGTAAGTAATAACTCTCGTTTTACCACTTCCTGCACCTGCTAAAACTAAGACAGGACCTTTTATAGTTTCAACAGCCTCTCTCTGTGACTTGTTTAACGATGATAAATTTACCATTTTAACTCCATAATCTTAGAAAGATATAATAACATTTTTTATCTTTAAATCAAATTGATATTTTAAATTTAGAAATAAATTTAAAAACAATTTTCTATGGACTAATTTTTAAAATATAGCTTAAAAAGATTTAAAAAAACTTTTTTATTAAAAATTATAAATTTTAAATTAAAAAGTTTGACAATTCGTGATTTTAGTAATACTATGTCACATCTGTTGTAATTTAGCAATAGAAGCCTAAATAGATTTTAAGAAACTCTATTTTGAGACGGTGGACTCATAGGCGTAATATTATTACCCACCATAATATTTTAAGAAGGTAAAATGAGTAAAGGTACAGTAAAGTGGTTCAATGATGTTAAAGGTTTTGGTTTTATTACTCCAGAAGACGGAGGAAAAGATCTTTTCGTTCATTCTTCAGAAGTAAGAAGTGGATCACTAAGAGATGGTCAAGAAGTTGAATATGAAGTAGGTCAAGGACAAAAAGGTCCTTGTGCCAATAATGTAGTTCCTGCTTAATTATTTATTTTAATAAATATTACGAAATAGTAGTATTGTAAAAATATAACTTAAATAATATAAAAGTCAAAATCAACAAAGTAAATGAGTGTTCGTATTCTAAAAATAAAAAAATTAATAATTGAATAAATATCTTAACTTTGTTAGTATGTATTGTTTTTATTTGGAGCAATTATGGCAAAACAGAAAAGAACTGCAATAACACCAACAAGAGAGGAAAATTATCCTCAATGGTATCAGGAAGTTATAAAAGCAGCTGATTTAGCTGAAAACAGTGATGTTAGGGGCAGCATGGTTATCAAACCATGGGGTTACAGCATTTGGGAAAACATACATGATGTATTAGATGAAATGTTTAAGGATACTGGGCATAAAAATGCTTATTTTCCTTTATTTATACCAAAATCTTTTTTTGAAAAAGAGGCCGAACATGTTGAAGGCTTTGCAAAAGAATGTGCAGTTGTAACTCATTCAAGATTAGAGCCAGATGGAAAAGGAGGCTTAAAACCAGGTTCTCCTTTGGCTGAAGAACTAATTGTTAGACCTACTTCTGAAACTATAATTGGAGCATCATTTGCCAAATGGGTTAAATCATATAGAGACTTACCATTATTAATAAATCAATGGGCAAATGTTGTTAGATGGGAAATGCGTACTAGGCTATTTCTTAGAACTGCTGAATTTTTATGGCAGGAAGGTCATACAGCACATGCAACAAGTACAGAAGCAATAGAAGAAACTAAAAAAATGCTTGATGTATATGCTGAATTTGCAGAAAATACATTAGCAATTCCTGTTATTACAGGTAAAAAAACCGATAGCGAAAGATTTCCTGGAGCAGTAGAAACTTTATGTATTGAAGCAATGATGCAAGATAAAAAAGCCCTTCAAGCAGGAACAAGCCATTATTTGGGTCAGAATTTTGCTAAATCAAGTGGTATCAAGTATCAAAGCAAAGAGGGAAAGGAAGAATATGCGTGGACAACTTCTTGGGGTGTATCAACTCGCCTAATAGGAGCTTTAATTATGGCTCATAGTGATGATAACGGCTTAGTGTTACCTCCTAAAATTGCTCCATCACATGTTGTTTTTATCCCTATCTACAAAACAGACGAAGAAAGAGAACAAGTTCTTAACTTTATTAATCCTATTATTAAAGATTTAAAATCCCTTAGATATCATGACAGAAAAGTTAGAGTAGAACTTGATGATAGAGATATGAGTGGTGGAGAAAAAGG
>JAMOQH010000133.1 GCA_027064085.1 bacterium
GTAATAAAACAAAGAGTAGTAAAAAAGACAAATCCAAAAAACCTTTGATTCCAAATGAAATTTCATGGATAATAAAAATTTTTCTAATGATATTTATATCTTTATCAATATTTTCACATAACTACCTTGATTCATCATTTAATAGGATTAGTGAAGAACCCATTAAAAATTATTTTGGAATAGTTGGAAGTTATTTTTCAGATATAATATTTCAGTTATTTGGAGTTGTTTCGTATATTATTCCTGTATTTTTTCCTATTTATTACATAAAAAAACAATTTTTTAGAAAGCAGGAAATATCTGTCATATTTACAATTCAGGTAATTATCTCATTAATTATTATATCATCATTAATTACAATTTATCCTATTTACGAGTATGAAGGTGGTATTATAGGCTCTCTTGTAACAATATCACTTACTTCTGTTTTAAACAATGTAGGCTCAACTTTATTTTTATCATTTATGTTATTTGCACTATCTATTTTAATGTATGAAATTCCACTAAAAAAACTAAGCCTTGTATTTATGTATTCTGTTTTTAATTTATTTATGGGGTTATTTTCATTATTAAAAAATCACCTTAAAGAGCTCAAAAATGATACAAGCATAAATGAAAATAAAGAAAAAAATGACAACAAAGATAAAAAAAACTCCAAAAAAGTAAACAAAAAGAAAGAAAAGATAATAGAAGACTATGATACAATAAAAATGGAGAAATTAAAGATAAAAGAAGAAATCAGACTTGAAAAAGAAAGATTAAAACTAGAAAAAATAAAGAAAAAACAAGAAGAAAAAAGAAGACGCGAAGAAGAAGCCAAAGCAAAGAAAATATCAAAGGAAGAAGAAAAAATAATAGAAGACATTTTCTCTGATAACACAACTTGTAGTAGGGATGAGTCGGTGACTCATCCTACTACAAAACAGGAATCCTCTACAAAACAGGAATCAGACACTGAAAATGAATCATCTACAAAAAATGAATTTTTCTCTGAAAAAGGAACACCCACAAACAAAGAGAAGACCTCAAAAGCCAATAAAGATAAGCTTATATCTAATTCTACAACATCACAATCTCATGAAGAACCAACAGAAGAACCTAAGGGATTTGTAATGTATTCAAAAATAAAAAATATAAATGATAATGATATTATTGAAAATGATACAAATAATGAAACAATAGTAGTAACCCCTCCCCCACCCCCTAATGAAGATAAACTAGCAAATCATCACAATGCACAGCCTTCAGTTAATCCAGAAGATTCTAATAAAGATAATGAAATATCTTCATCTATAGTACCTGAACCTATTTCAACAAATATACAAAAAACGAATGATGAAATAGAAATAAAAGTAGCCAAAAAAACCAATATTGATAATTTTGATAACTTTGGAATTATTACAGATAAAAACGAAGAAACAAATTATAAATTGCCACCTATTGAGTACTTAAAATTTGAAGAAGCAACTGGTGATATTGATCAAAATTATCTTATGGAAAACGCAAGACTGATTGTTGAATGTTTAGCAGACTTTAATATTATTGATGCAAAAATAAAAGAAATCTTTCAAGGTCCAACATTAACAACTTATGAACTTGAAATTAAAAGAGGAATCCAAATATCAAAAGTTATTAAATATACAGATGAAATAGCAGCAATGCTTAAAGTTTCAGGTGTAAGAATGATTAGTATTCCGCAAAAAGGAGTTATTGGAGTTGAAGTTCCTAATAAAAAAAGGGAAATAGTGTGGCTTAAAGAAATAATAGCTTCAGAAGAATATCAAAAAGAAGCTAAAAAATCTAAATTAACTGTTGTGTTAGGTAAGGATATTAGTGGAGAACCAATAATTGCAAATTTAGCTAAAATGCCCCATTTACTTATTGCAGGAACAACAGGAAGTGGTAAATCTGTATTTAATAATGTTTTAATTACCTCTATTTTATACAATTCTACACCAGATGAAGTTAAATTTATACTAATTGACCCTAAAATGCTTGAATTTTCGCTTTATAACGATATCCCTAATTTATTATTTCCCGTTATAATAGACCCTAAAAAGGCAGCTCATGCACTAAACTGGGCTGTTGATGAAATGGAAAGAAGATATAAATTAATTGCAGATAATTCAGAAAGAGATATCGTTTCTTATAACGATAAAATGAAAAGATTTAAAGAAGAAGGTCCATCACAAGATATTTTGGATAAAATTCAAGAATTAGAAACTTTAAAAGAAGAAATAGAAAATGATGAATCCATTTCACAAGATGAAAAAGATAGAGAAGCAAGGCAAGTTAGTTTTAGAATAGCAGAAATAAAAGTTAAATACTCTAATCCAGAAATTCTTCCTTATATTGTAGTTGTATTAGACGAATATGCTGATTTAATGATGGTTGCAGGTAAAAATGTTGAAATTTCAATTTCAAGAATTGCTCAGAAAGCAAGAGCGGCAGGTATTCATTTAGTTATTGCAACACAAAGGCCGGATAAAGATGTTGTAACCGGTATAATTAAAGCAAATTTACCTGTTAGAGTAGCTTTAAGTGTTAAAGGAAGTACAAACTCTAAGATTATTTTAGATTCTACCGGAGCAGAAAAATTACTTGGACATGGTGATTTACTATATTTGGGGCCAGGAACATCAAATATAAAAAGAATTCAGTCTCCACTTGTAACATCAGACGAACAAAAAAGAGTTTTAGACTTTTTGAGAGAACAAGGAAAACCAACTTATACCCTAGAATTATTAAACCAATATGATGAAGGTGATGATGAAATTACAGAAGTAAGTGATGATGATAAAGATGTAAAATATGATGAAGCAGTTAAAATTGCAATTGAAATGAAAAAAATATCAGCCTCCTATTTGCAAAGAAGATTAAAACTAGGTTATAACAGAGCTGCAAGAATTGTAGAAGTAATGGAAAAAGAAGGTATTGTAGGTCCTCCAAATGGCTCCAAACCAAGAAAAGTTATGATTTCAGAATATTAGTAATGTGAACTATTAGAAAAGAGAAATAAACTAAACTCCGTTATTAGTTTATTACCTAAGTATTAATATTAATCAAAAATAAAGACTTGGGCTTTATTTTCTACGGAAAACCACTTTGTGGGTTGAAGTAGCATAATTAAACTTTAAAATTATCTTTGTTTGAAAAATACTCTTTAGTCATTTTTGCAACTACTCCACTTAACATAATTACAGCAATTAAATTTGGTAAAGCCATTAAAGCATTTGCAATATCTGAAAATGTCCAAACAACTTTAAGCTTTATAATTGCACCAATAGGAATAATTAAAATAAATAAAATTTGATATATTCTTACATACTTTTTACCAAGTAAATATTCTACACTTCTATCCCCATAATAAGACCAACCTATTAATGTTGTGAATGCAAATATTGAAATACTAATAGAAACAACATACGCTCCCCACCCATTAAAAGCCACATTAAAAGCATTACTAGTTAAAGTGGCACCACTTACTCCACTATCCCATACTCCAGAAGTAATAATAACAAGAGCAGTCATAGTACAAATAATGATAGTATCAATAAATGGCCCAAGCATTGCAACTAAGCCTTCTCTTACAGGTTTATCTGTTTTAGCACTTGCATGAGCGATAGGAGCACTTCCTAAACCTGCTTCATTTGAAAATAATCCTCTTGCAACTCCAAATCTCATAACGCCCCAAACAGTAGCTCCTGCAAAACCTCCGGTTGCTGATTTAGGAACATTATTAAAGGCATAGTAAAAGATTAATCTAAATGCTTCTCCTATTTTATCAATATTCATAAAAATTACAACTAAAGATGCCACTACATATAATATAGCCATTGCAGGAACTAATTTAGATGCTACATTTGATATTCTTTTTATACCACCTAAAATAACAAAACCAACAAGAAATGCCATTATTAATCCCGTTACTAATTTAGGAACTCCAAATTGAGCATTAATTGGTTCTGCAACTGAATTAGCCTGTGCCATATTACCAATTCCAAAAGATGCAATTGCTGTAAACAAAGCAAAGGAAACAGCAAGCCATTTCTTTTTTAAACCATAGTCAATAAAATACATAGGACCACCAGAAACAACACCATTTTTACCTATTTTTCTAAATTTTTGAGCTAATAAAGCACTATGATACTTAATGCTCATACCAAATAATGCAGTTATCCACATCCAAACAACAGCACCAGGCCCACCCGATGCAATAGCAGTGGCAACTCCGGCAATATTCCCTGTTCCTATAGTTGCAGAAAGAGCAGTTGAAAGAGCTTGAAAATGAGTTGTTTCTCCTTTATGGTCTTTTTTATCGTATTTACCTGTAATTAAAGCAATTCCATGTAAAAATCCCTTAAACTGTATTCCTTTTGATTTTAAAGTTAAAAAAATTCCTGTTCCGACAAGAGCAACCATTAAAGGTACTCCCCATAAAAAACCAGAAATAGCTGATAAAACTTGCTGAAAACTTTCCATATTTAACCCATAAATAATTTACGAGCTTTAATATAACATAACTTTTACTTAAAAATAAAATTATTCTCCATTTCATAAAAATTTCATTAAAATAACTTGAAATTATCACTTTATTGTATAGAATAAGCTTATTATTGTTTTTGGGGAGCAAAATATGATTAAAAAAGGTGATTTTTATGGATTTCATAGAGTTTTAAATGAAACAGGCGTTTTACCACAGGGAGCCAAGAAACTGAATAATGATTTTTCAATTAAATATGATAATGAATATCTTATTGAAGTTGAAAAACTAAATATAGATGCAGCTTCTTTTAAGCAAATCAAAGAATCTGTTAATTCAGATAAAGAAGCCATGAAAACCAAAATCATGCAAATAGTGGAAGAAAAAGGAAAAATGCAAAATCCAGTTACAGGAAGTGGTGGAGTTTTAATAGGAACTATCACTTATGTTGGTGAAAATATTAAAACTCCTCAATTTAAAATTGGAGATAAAATTGTAACTCTCGTTTCTTTGAGCTTAACTCCATTAAAACTTGATGAAATTACAGATATTGACTTAACAAAAGATAGAGTTTTTGTTAAAGGTACTGCAGTATTATTTGAATCTGGTATAGCATCAGTAATAGACCCAAATTTACCAGAATCATTATCAATGGCTCTTCTTGATGTTGCAGGAGCACCAGCCCAAACTAAAAGATTAGTAAAAAAAGACCAAGATTTAGTGGTTTTAGGAACAGGTAAATCAGGATTATTAGTTATTGCACAAGCAAAAAAACAAATAGGAAATGGTAAAATTATTGCAATAGATTTATTTGACACTAATAAAGATTTTTTATTGAAAAATAACTATGTTGATCATTTTGTTGTTGCAAATGCTAAAAAACCAGTTGAAGTATATAATAAAATCAAAGAATTACTGCCTGAACTTGCTGATTTAGTTATTAATACCGCTAATGTTCCAGATACAGAAATGGCATCAATTATGCCTGTAAAAGATGAAGGAATAGTATATTTATTTAATATGGCATCAAATTTTCAAAAAGCAGCACTTGGAGCAGAAGGAGTTGCAAAAGATATTACTATTATCGTTGGAAATGGCTATGCAAAAGGACATGCTAAAACGACTTATGATTTAATCAAATCAGATGATATATTAAAAGATTTTTTCATGAATAGATATAATTAATTCACTCCACCCACCTCCGTGGGTTCTAATCTCTTATTTGTAAAATAATACTTATTTATTTAACTTATTATTACTTTTTGTCATAAACGAAAATAAATTTTGATTTAGTTGAGTGATATTTTTAAGATTTTAAGCTTAAAAATCAATGTAAAAGATTATTTATAAGCTTTGAAGTACCACACTTTTAATTTACTACTATCTAATTTTACTTATTGCTATAATGTCCATCTTTAACACTTTAACCCAGATTATATATAGCCATTGTTGAGTGTAGTTTTATGTTAATTCTTATATATTTTTGACAAAGCCATTTCTGCAGCTTTGATAAAACCTGGCATTGTTGGAGCACTTGTCAATAATGGATGTGTTCCTATTTGATATGAAAGAACTTTGAATACGGTTAATTGTTCTTGAATAGCCAATGCTATAATATTAATTATTTCTCCCGAAGATTTACCACCCCATACTTCTCCCCCTAAAATAGAACCATCAGAAGGAGAAACATATAATTTGACAGTTAATAGAGAAGTACTAGGCAGAGTCCCAGGATGTCTATCTACTCCCTCAAATTTTGCAGAAATAACTTCCAGATTAATAAGAGAAATATCTTTGTCATTAACGCCAGCAGAAGCCATAGCAAGTCCGTTTATTTCAGTAGAAAAAACAGCAATTGTTCCAGTAAAACTATTTCTAATTCTTATTCCGAATAAATTATAGCCCAAAATACGTGCTTCTGATGTAGCGGTAGAAGCTAACATTATATTATCTTTTCTTCCTGTTAAAAAACCTACTGTTTCCGAACAATCGCCCACAGCATAAATATGTTTAGCAGAGGTATGTCCGAAATTATCAACAATAATTGCTTTATATTCATTTAAGTTTAAACCTGTTTTTTCAGCAAGTGTAGTATTTGGAATATATCCGATAGCTAAGATTACAACATCTGCTTTTAATTCCTTACCGGTATCCAATTTTACACCTGAAACGACTCCGTCTTCTCCTATAATTTCTTTAACACTTGTTGATGTAAAAATATTAACATTGGATTTCTTTAACTGTTCTGTGGCAATTTCGCTTAATTCAGATGAAAATGCTTTTGAAAAACAAAAGTTTTCTTTTTCAATGATAGTTATATTCTTATTTTCAAATTTTGCCAATTGTTCTGCAATTTCAGCACCAATAAAACCACCGCCGACTATTACAATATTTTTTTTATCCTTTAATTCTTTGAAAAGACTATTGATATATTTGTAGCTTTTTTTGATAAAAAAAACATTTTTTAAATTATAACCAGGTATAAATTTAGGAACAAATGGAACCGAACCGGTCGCTAGTATCAATTTTTGATAAGCAAACTCCGAGCCAGCCTCTGTTTTTACAAACTTATTTTCTACATTAATATTTACAACTCTCTCAGTTGTAGCTTCTCCGCCAAGATCAATAAACGGTTTAAGACCCATTATATTTTTGTCAACAGAATTAAGCTCATAGAACACATACGGTATTCCACAAGGAATTAACCCGTTTTCTTCTTCTTTAAGAATTAATACAGTTTTATCAGGATACTGTTTCTTCACAGTTACTCCCGTAATGATACCAGCAGGTCCAGCACCAATAATTATTACATCATACTTTCTCATTTTAAAATTCTCCTTTTATTTAATTAATTAAACAGTTTAATATTTTTTTATTCTCGAATTATACACAACAAATGTATAAACACAATTGTGTTTACACCACTAATACGGTCGTCCAAGAACAATTATATATATATTATTTTATTTATCACAAACTCCCTACCAAGTGCTTAATTGACTATATAACTTGTTTTTAAAAAAATCAATTACTTTTTTATGAGTAGATATAATTAATTCACTCCGCCCACCTCCGTGGGTTTTAGTCTCTCATTTGTAAAATAATATTTATTTATTTAACTTATTATTACTTTTTGTCATAAACGAAAATAGTTAAAAATATCATCAAAACCATTTAATACCATTAGAATGTAGGATTTTGATAAAATTAAATTTAGATGTCTTCTTTATTATTAACTCTCTATCCAAGCACTTAATCTTAATCTATTATATAACTTGCTAAAAAATAAATTAAAGGTAAGCTTTAACATATAATATTAGTTATCTTCTGTATTTAACTCTTTTTGTAATTCTTTGATTTTTTCTATAGATAATTTGGTAGCTTTTGATACGAATATAGGTTCTGAACCTAATTTTAACATCTCAATTGCGGTTTCTATTTTTGCTTTTTCTATACCCTTTTCTATACCTTTTTTCTCTCCTCTTTCTTCAATTTCATTAATCAATCTCATCATTCCACCCATGTTATCCTCCTCATTTAAAGTTTTTAGAGCTTCTTTAATATTTATTCTATCACTTGATATTAATTTAACAAATTTATTAATTTTATCAAGCATTATTAATTCTTTTTCTTTGTCATAACCTGATAATATTTGCTTTATTTTTAATATTATTTCGTCTAAGTCTTCTTGATTTATTTCTTTATTGTCAGTTGCTAAAATATTACTCAATAAATTATCTATCGCTTTTAAGTCTT
>JAMOQH010000134.1 GCA_027064085.1 bacterium
TGATTAAGTTCTTTTAAAAATAATACAAAATCAAAATAATTTTCTTCTGTTAAATTATTTAATTTCTTTGCTATTTTATTTAATCTTTCTGGTTCAATCAAGGTGTTATATAACTTTTTTAATAGGACAACAACTTTCTTTTTATTAACTTCCGTTTCATAGTTTGTTTTGAAATCATAAAATATAAAATATAATGACTTATAATCTGACTCTTCAATATATTTGTCTAAATATTGATAAATATATTCTATATATTTATCAGCATTTTCTATATACATAAATGCAATTTTTGTAATCATTGCACTCCATCTTTGTGGAAGTTCTTTTAGATCAAATTTTAAGTTGTTATGTATGAATTCATTATCACTTTCTAGTATTTCTATTTTATTTTTTTCTTTAAGTTCCTCAAATAGTTTTTCATTATCTTCAATTTGAATTTCTTTTTTTAAGTCATCTGCTCTATATTTTTTTTTCTTTTTGGAGAAATCAAAACCAAACGCCTCAAATTCTTTTTGAATAGGAGCATTTTTCTTTCTAATCCAATTAGAAAATTGGCTAAAACTCTGTTTTTGTTCTGTGGTTGATTCATAGAATGTCTCAACTTTATTGTAAAGAATTGTTTTAAAGTCAGCTTCCCACAAAAGAGTGATGATGTCATTTGATTCTGTTTTTCTATATATCAAAATATCTATAAATTTGTTTAATTCATTGACATCAATATTTACTGTAAATACTATTGTTCTAACGCCCATTTTGTATAAATGATATACATTACTATTTGAGATATTCTCTTCTTCATAAACAACAACTTTCTCAAATTCATAAGCTCCTGAAATAATGTTCAAAACTAAATCTTCATCAAATTTTTCATGATATTTTCTTAGTAAATTCAAGACTTCTTGCCTAAAGTTCTTTAAATTAGGGTGTTTACCTTGATACATGTGATGAGTTTTTATTACTCTTTCGATTAACTTTATTGCTTCACCAGCAAGATTAGCTTTTTCTTTTATATTCTCTGTCATTTAATTAGCCTTTAATGCAATACTAAATTTAAAGTCTATTGCTTCACTATCTGGATTTATTGGGAATTTCCATAATTTTATTTTATTTTCCATGCAAGTAGCCATTTCACTATCATTGTATTTAGTTGGTTTGAAGTTACTATTTACACTGTTCACCCTACCACTTGCAGAAATTTTTAATTTAAAATATACTTTTGCAATTAAGTCAGGATTTGCCTTTAATGCTTTTCGGTAGCACCAAAAAACTCCCCTTTTACTCTCTGTTACTACTTTTGCAACATCTTTGGCATAGTTACCACTAAGATGATTTACTGTAGATGCTTTAGATTTTATTGAAACTTTTTTAGAATTATTAGTATTTAAATTTCTACCCCCATAAAGATCTATATGGTCTTTATGGTTAATTGGTGTATTATTTTTCTTTTTTTCATTATTTTTCTTACTATTTGCTTTAATTCGTATTACCTTACCATCATCACCTTTAACTTCAATATATTTAACTTTTTCTTTTACAATAACTCTATCCTTATATTTAACTTCTGTTTTAATTTTTTCTTTTACTATTGTTTTTGGGTCTTTGTTTTTAAAATAAATAATGACTGAAGTTCCAATTACAATAACAAATGCTAGTAGTACAAAAAAGATTAATCTTTCTTTTTTTCTTTTTTGATTGTACATTACAAAAATACCAGTATTTCCCATTGGAGAGTTACCTGTTAATGAGCGCAGTAATTTACTATCCTTATCTTCTTTTTTTTCTTCAAAGTTTTTATTGAAGAAATCATCAGGAGATATAGTGTCTGAATCTTCTTCTTCAGGAGTGAAATTTTTTTCTTTTTCTTTTTCTTTTTTTTCTGATTTTTTCTTTTTAAATTCATCTCTTGTTAACGTTTTTTCGTCGGAATCAAATTCGTTTTCATTAATATTGGTATTTATTTCTTTGTTTGGATCAAACTCATCATATAGCATATTTAGTTTTTCTGATTGATTTTTTCTTCTTTCTGATGTTCGAATTGGTAATTTTATTAAATGTTTTAATTCACTAACAGATTGAGCTTGTTGCCAATCTGTCATTCCATTTTTCCAAACTAAAGTAGAAAATAATAACTCTCCTGAATCAATATATCCCTTTATTTCATCAACACTTATTGGACCAATTTGTTCATTATTTAAAAACAGATACCATTCTTTACTTGATAAAATAGGTTTTTTCTTAGAATAAGGATTCGTTACAACTATTATATGATTACAAGCTTGGCATTTGATTTTGAAAGATGAGCCATAGTTTTCAAGTTTTTTATTATCTATTCCATATTTTTTATTACATTTATCACATGTAAATTTCATGTAATCCCCAAAAAAGTTATTCCATAATAGCATTTACTTTTCTTTTTTTTCAAGGTTTTTTTTAAATAAGTAAATTAAAATTTGATTATATTCTATATTTTATGTTATTTTACTATTAAAAGAAATTTAAAGGGGTAAATTTTGAATAATAATGATAAGATATTGGTGGTTGATGACGATATGATGAATTTAGATGTTTTGTGGGAAATACTATCTGATGATTATACAGTTAAGCTCGCAGATTCTGGCACCAAAGCTCTTTTAGTTTTAGACGATTTTAAGCCAGACTTAATTCTTCTTGATATCATGATGCCTGTAATGGATGGCTATGAAACAGCTAAAAAGATAAAAGAAAATAAAGTTTTTGAAAATATTCCAATTATATTTGTTACTGCATTAAATGATATGGAAAATAAAATAAAAGGTTTTAAGGTTGGGATATCTGATTATATTACAAAACCATTTGAATATGATGAAATTATAGCAAGAGTTGAAACTCATATAAGATTAAAAAAAGCTGTTGAAATGATTAATAAGTACAATAATGAGCTTGAAACAATGCTTGAAACAAGAACAAAGGAATTAATAAATACTGAGAAAAAAGCAGCATTTAGTTTGGTTATTGCAGGGATTATACATAATCTTAAAGGTCCTTTGTCGGGAATATTGGGAGGTGCTGATTTACTATCCTTAAGCTTTAATAAATTAAATATCCCTCCCAAAGATTTAGAAAAATTAAATTCATTTTTAGATATTATAAAAATTGGTACAAATAAATTAGATACGATGATCAATTCAATGATGATAAAAGCTAAAACAGATGAAACTTCAAATATTGAAGTGAAGGACTTAAACCTTTTAATTAAAAGAGAGTTAACGTTTCTTGAAGCAAATTTAGAGTTTAAAAATAGAATTAAAAAAGAAATTGATTTATATGATGAAGAGCCCTTACTCATAAATGTTGTTCCTTCCGAATTGGTTCAAGTTTTTCAAAATATATTAAATAATGCAATTGATGCAATGTGGAAACAAAGTCAAAAATATATTTGGATAAAAACAGGTGTTAAAGATAAAATGATATTTTTTTCTATTAAGGATAATGGGACTGGAATTTCAAAAGAAAATTTAGATAAAATATTTGATCCATTTTTCACAACAAAAGTGAAAGAAAAGACTGATGATGAGTTTTCGGAGCCAATTGGAACAGGGTTAGGATTATATAGTACATATCAAATAATAAATAATAATTATAATGGAAGGATAGAAATTAATTCCGATAAAAATGGAACCGAGTTTATTATATATATACCTAGATATAAAGAGTAACTATTTATTTTTAGTCTTATATTTTATTTCTCTTTTTTTCTTTTTTTCTTTAGAATCCTTAGCTTCTTTTTTAAAATCTTTATCTATTTCATTAAAAATATCTTTGGTATCATCATCATCATTATTTGATGTATAATCTGTTTCGTATAATAATTGATCATATTCTTTTACTTCATCACCAATATCTACATCAAGCTTAATATCAGATTTTACAATAACTTTAAAACCTTGTTTTCTTAAAGCTTTCATTACATCAATTGAGGCATATACAATTATAAAACTTTCATAAATATCATTATATGATAATGCTAATAATGTTGAATCATCTTTAAAGTATGCTTTTATTGGTACCTTAGGATCCGTTTTGAATTTGTCATATTCTATTTTGTATGGTTTTAGGTTGTACTTATTGGAGAAATGATTTATAAATTTTGCTAAATCATATTTTTTACCTAAGTTATCAGCTTCAATAACAATAATTTCTTTCCATAAAATATCATTTATCATAAAAAATCTAAAAGTTTTCTTATGATAAATGAGTGTGAGCATTGATTCATTATTATTATAGTTGAATTCACCAGCATAAATAGAGTTATCATACTTTACATTTTTTTCTTTGAAAATTACTTTATTTTTAAGTATTTTATTTATATTATCTTTTACTTTTTTAATAATTAAATCTTGTTTTTCTGGAGTAGCTGTATCATATTTAGGATATTTTTTCATTAGTTGATTTGTAATGTGAACTTTTAATTTACTTAACTTCATCCCCCATGATATCCCTAAATCATCTGTCATAATAGATGAAAATACTGTTGTTGAAGTAAATAAAAACAATATTAGTAAAGTTTTCATTTTTCCTCCTTTGTCAAAGATTAAATATAGCTCTATTTAAGATTGTCTTTTGTTACTTTCAAGCCTATTTTTACAAATAGTTTTTTTATAGATAGTTTTATATTATCTAATTCTACTTTTTTTTGAGCAAGAATACTTTTTAGTTTTTTTAATTCTTCATTTTCGCCAGTTGTTTTTTTATGTACTTCTTTTTGTGCTGATGATATTTGTTTCAAAATCAATTCTCTTCTTGCTTCTAGTTTTGTTAAATCTCTTTTTACATCCTTTACTGATGCCTGAAACTTCTCAAGTTTTTTTTGTAAGCTTAAGGTATTAAGTCTAAGTCTCTTTAAGTTTTCAAGCATTGCTTCCATGTTGCTAGAACCCTTTTTTAAAGCATCTGCATATTTTTTTTCAGCCGTTTCAAGTTGCATAAATTTATATTTATTTTTTGCTTTAAATATTTGCATTTCCTTTTCTTTTTTTTCGATTTGACTTGTATCGATATTTTCAATTTCAACAGCTATCTCTGAAAGTTCTTTATATAGTTTTTTCATTTTATCTTCATTATTTTCTGATTCTAATTCTTCTTTTTCTTCAATTAACAACTTGATTTCTAATCTTTTATCATCTAGAGCATCTAGAGCATCATCAATTTCTATGTAAAAATCCTCTAAAATATCTTCATGTTTGTCATTATCATAAAATTTTTTACCAATAGAATAAAGTTTTTTACTATCCATTCGATTTCTCCTTAAATAGTACTAACTACAATAACATAATACCAAGTTTAAATACAGAATAAACTTGATAACTCATACATATTTATTATTTTTCATTTATAATATCAAGTATTTCTTTATTTATTGATATTTGATAGTAATTTGTAATATCAAAGTAACTCTCTTTTTTTAGTTTTAAATTCATATCAAGTAAAAGTTTAAGAATATTTTTTATTTCCGTTTCGGGTATTAAATATATATAAAAAGCCTTTCCTTCTGTTTTAGAGTATTTCTTTAATATTTTTTTTATTAACTTAGAGTTTTTAATTTTAATTTTATTTTTTGATGTAAATATATATCTATATTTTTGTTTTTTTATTGTTTTTTCTCCATTTGTGATAGGATAAGTTATTAACTTATCCTTACTAATTGTAGAGTTAGGAGATTTATTTACTTGTTTTGTATCAGGAAGAATCACCGTTTTAGAGCGTGGTGGTGCCTCGCCCCTATTATGTGGTGTAGAGAGTTTACTATGAGTAGGAGATTTATTAATTACTTTTGTATTAAGTGAAACTCTTTGGTAAATAAAATTTACCAAAGCCCATAATATAATAATTATAATTACAACAAGGCTAGTAACGGTTAGATTCTTTTTTATTACTTTTAGTTTTTTATTATAGTATAGTCCTCTAGATCTTTTATTGATTTTTTGTTGAATTTCATTTAAAAACTCATTGTTTTCATCGTTATTATTCATCTTTACTCTCTAAATCGTGTTCTAAAATATTTTTATAAGATTTTTTTAATTTTTCTCTTGCTCTAAATAATCTAGACTTAACCGTACCTAATGATAAATCTAATATTTTAGAGATTTCATCATAATTCAGTTCATTTAAATCTCTTAAAATAATTATTTCTCTATCTTTTTCTTTCAAATTCGATAATGCTAAATCAAGTAATTCTAACGCTTCTTTCTTTTTTAATTTAGTAAAGGGGTTTTCATTTACTGGAAGATCATAATTAGGATATCTTTCCTTAATGTATTCTATAGAGCTATGTTTATTGGACTTTCTTACATTTAAGTATTTCAGTTTATTTATTGTATAATTTCTTGTAATCCTAAATAGCCATGTTTTTAAAGAAGATTCTCCTCTAAATTTATCAATATTTCTAAATACAGAAATAAATACTTCTTGTGAAATATTCCAAGCTTCATCTTTATTGTTGATTAGTCTATTTACATAGGATATTATCATTCTCTGGTACTTTAAAACAAAAAAGTTAAATGCATCTTCATTAAATTTCTTTAATTCTTTAACGAGTATATCTTCATTATTAAAATCTGGTTTGAACTTGGATTTCATTTGTGATTTTGGTTTTGAGCATATTCAATAATTACCTCCAACATTTTTTTAGCATTGTCGAAATAATCTATAAATTTTAAACCAATTCCATATCCTGGTATCGTATGAACGATTTCGCCCAATACTTCTATTTCTGCTTTTGTTGGTCTTACTTCAATTGATAAATCTAAAAAATCGTAATGGGTAAAATCGTGAGCCGTTTTAATAAATATTCCATTTAATGATAAATCTTTAGTTTCACATTTAAAATCTCTATCAATTCCTTTTATTGTTACATTTAACGATATTTTGTATCTAGGTTCTGTTCTTTGTCGCTTCATAAATACCTAAAAGAATTAACAAAACTCTATCATTTTGAAATTATTATGTCAAATTTATAATGATTTTAAATATTCAACAGCACTAGGAAAATTATCTTTAGCAGATTTCTTAAACCATTTTATTGCAGATTTTTTATTTTTCTTAATGCCTATTCCTTCATATAAAATTTTTCCAACTAAAAAAGATGCATATGCATCTTTTTTAGCAATTTTACTTAAAATAACAATGGCCTTTCTTCCTTTTTTAGCTTTTAGTAAATCAATAGCTTTTTTTAAAGTTTTATTATTTATTGAATAGTTATAATCAAAACTACTATTTGTTATTATTTTATCAGTATTTGCAATTGTTTTTAACTCTGCAATATCAATATCATTATGTAATCTGAGAACATTAGGAATTAAAGGTTTAACATTTTTTATAAATCCTTGTTTGTTTAATGAAAATACTTGATGATGGTCAGATTTAATAAGCTTTTCATGTGTAGTATCTGAAAAGTCTATATTCCCATGACAAGCACAGATTGTTGTCTGTGTCTCATTTTCTACTTTAGTAAAAAAAGTTGTTCCTCTAACTCCGACTGTAGCAGTTTTAGTATTAATTCTATATTTCCCTTTTTTGCTAAAATGACTTAACATACTTCCAAGCATGATGTGTAATTTAAAAGTATTATCCTTTTTAGTTTCTAGTTTATCTATTTTTAATTTAGAATTAGGGTTTATTCTTATTACAGAGCCGTTTGAAAATTTAATTATTACATATGAGTAAGAAGCTGTTTTAATTACATCTCCAACTTTAATATTATCATTTAAGTTTGCTTTTTTATTATTTATAAAAATGTATCCATATCTTTTAAATATTTTAGCAGTTGTAATTTTAAAGTCACTTTTTTCTATTTTTTTATAATGATTGTTAGCATTACTTTTGATTTCTATTCGTTTAATTGTTTTATAGGTTATTTTTTTAGTAATATTTGTCTTTTCTGCAACTTTATAAGAAATAAAAAAACCTAAAATTATAATTAAAAATAGTTCCAAATATAAAAAAACTTTCATAGTACCCCCTTAAATCTATATTATTTTATCACAACTACAATTAATAAAACAATTTAATATCAATATTATTCTAAATTATTTATGTTTTTGTATAATTGAGGTTTTAAGGAAGGATAGTCATTACTTCCATGATGGAGGAGCTATTATCACTGTTATCAGATA